>JASHVH010000323.1 GCA_030039575.1 Acidimicrobiales bacterium
CCGCACAGCTAACGGGCACAGGCGAGAACACCGGAGCCTTAGCCGTCCCCCCGTCGCGAGCCAGGCAGTCGCCCTTTAGCGCCTCGGCCGTGGCTACGTCGGCCTTGCTGGCGTGAGACGCCGGCCTGGTCGCCTGCCAGACCGCGATGGCAACCACGAACACCGCGATGAGCAAAGGCACCAGCCGGTAAGGAGAACGCATCGACGGCCGGCGGGACATGGCGTCCGCCGGCGGCCCGGCGGGGGCGGCTGCCGGAGCGGGTCTACGCCGACCTCCAGCGGCCCCGCCTTCGCGGCCGTCACGCCAACCCGGGGGCAAGGGCGGCGCATCGGCGCCTGGAGCCCACTTCACCCACTGCCCGAGACCCTCGTTGAACCATGAAACGCGCCCGCCCGGCGTACGCCGCCAGCGCACGCCGCGGTGCACGGTTTCCTTGGCCGTCGCGCTGTCGACGCTGCCGTTACCACGGCCGGAGCTCACGTTAGGACTGAGTTCATTTCAACAACTTGGACAGGCGGCGGTCGGCCAGGACCTTGCCGCCCGTCTGGCACTGCGGGCAGTACTGGAAGCTGCGGTTCGACAGGTAGACCTCCCTGACTGCGCTGCCACACCGGGGACACGGCTGCCCAGCGCGGCCGTGCACAGCCATACCCGCTCGCTTGGCGTCCTTCAGTTCCTTGGCCGCCTGGCCCAGGCTGCGGTCGACGGCCGAACGGAGGACCTGTGTCAGCGCTTCGTACAGCCGGGCGACCTCGTCGCCGTCCAGCCGGGAGGCCGTCTTGAAAGGCGACAACCTGGCCGCCCACAGGATCTCGTCAGAGTAAGCGTTGCCCACCCCGGCCAGGGCGGACTGGTCCGCCAGGACGCTCTTCAGCTGCCCAGGAGCTTTGGACAGGACGGTGGCAAGAGCGGCCTCGTCGAAGCCGGCGTCAAGTGGATCCGGCCCGAGCCGAGCGACCCCGTCTATGGCCGCGGGGTCGTTCACCACCCAAACCGCCAGCCTTTTTTCCGTCCCTTGTTCCGTCAGGTCGAACCCGGCCCCGCTCGACAGGCCGACCCGCAGCGCCAGAGGTCCCTTTCCGGGGCGGGCCCGCGCCGGCGGCGCCGGGTCGCGCCAATGCAGCCACCCCGCCCTGGCCAGGTGGGTAACGAGCCAGAGGTCGCCCGCTTGTATGCAGAGGTACTTGCCACGGCGTTGCGCCCCGGCCACGGTGTGGCCGACGAGGGCGTCGAGCGGAGGGGTGTACGTCTTCAGCGCCGATAATGAACCGAGCTCCGCTCGTTCTACGCTTGTGCCCCCAGCCTGTTCGCTCACGAACAGGGCCAGGGCTTCGACTTCGGGTAGTTCAGGCACCGGCGTGCAACCCCGCTGCTACCGGCCACTGTGGCCGAAGCCGCCAAGGCCGCGCTCGGAACGGGGCAGCTCGTCGACCGCAACGAACTCGGCTCGGGCTACTGGCTTTACCACCAATTGCGCGATGCGGTCGCCCCGTCGGACCTCGTACGGTTTCGCGTCGGTATTGACCAGCAGGACCATGAGCTCGTCGCGATAACCGGCGTCGATCAGGCCCGGGGCGTTCAGTACCGTCACGCCGTGGCTCAACGCCAGGCCGCTGCGGGGCTGGACGAACCCTGCGTAGCCCTCGGGTATGGCCAGGGCCAGACCCGTAGGCACGAGCGCCCGGCCGCCGGCGGGCGGGATGGTCACGTCAGTGCGCGCCCGCAGGTCAGCCCCGGCATCGCCTGGGCGGGCGTAACCGGGCAACGGCAGCTCCTGGTCGAGCTGGCGCACTTCCACCTTTACGACGTCCTCGCCTACCACATGAGCCAGGGTACTAGGGCCGCCAGACGTTGCCTTGGGCCCACCCTGGTCAGTTGACACCGGCCCAAAAGCGGCCTCGAGCCTGCAGAACCGGCTCGCCACGGTTACCGAGAGGCCCTCGGGCGGCGCCACCCCTGCGCCGGCATATAGAGTCCCCACGTGCTCGTTTGGATGGACCTGGAGATGACGGGGCTCGACCCCCGGAAGGACATGATCGTCGAGATCGCCACGTTGGTGACAGACGACGACCTCGAGACGCTGGCCGAGGGGCCCGACCTGGTCATAGCCACACCTCAAGCGCTGCTGGAGTCCATGGACGAGGTCGTGCGGCAGATGCACGCGAGGAGCGGGCTGCTGGAGGCGATCGCGGCCTCCACGGTGAGCCTCGACCAAGCGGCCAAGGAAACGCTCGACTTCATCTGCCAGCACGTCCCCGAGCCGGGGAAGGTACCCCTGTGCGGGAACTCGATCGGCACGGACAGGCGTTTCCTGGCCGCCTATATGCCCGAGCTGGAGGATTACCTTCACTACCGCTCTATCGACGTGTCCACCATAAAGGAGCTGGCCAGGCGCTGGTACCCCGAAGCTTTCGCCGCAGCCCCCAAGAAGTCGGGCGCCCACCGCGCACTGGACGATGTCAAAGAGAGCGTCGAGGAATTGAAATATTGGCGGAGCACCATCTTTCGCGAAAGATCTTCTTCCCCTTCCCCGAGTTGACGTGGCACCATGGGGGTGTAGACCGGTAACGCGAACTCACCGGTGTAACGGAGGTGGAGATGACCCGAGCGATGGACACTCCGTTCTTCGAAGATGCGCAGGGGCACCGTCGCCAAACCAGCCGCTCGACGCGCCACGCGGTTCGGAGCCACCTGCACGTCGCTCAGCACGACGAGGAGTCCCTCGATGAAGCTGTCCTGCCCGTCGTAGCCCACGACGTCGGCCGGAAAGCCTCGCCCAAGCCTAAGCAGGCGCCGGCGCCGGGCCACCGCGGTGGTTTCAAGGTGTGGAAGACCTCGTTCTGGAAACGGCGGAGCAGGTTATGGGCGGAACGTAACGCCGCCACAAGGGCGATCGCCGAGAACGAGTAGTTCCAAAAGGCGCCAGCCGGCGCCCGGCTCCCGCTCGAGCCGCGATGGCGGCCAGGCCGACCCTGGCAATTACCTTTACGTGCCTCCACAGCGGTAGCTTCGGCCTCATGGAATACCGAACGCTAGGCCGCACCGGTGTACAGGTAAGCCCGCTTTGCTTAGGCGCAATGATGTTCGGCGCCTGGGGCAACCCCGACCATGAGGAGTGTTCCCGGATAATCCAGCGGGCGATGGACGCAGGTATCAATTTCATCGACACCGCTGATGTTTATTCGGCCGGGGAATCTGAAGAAATAGTGGGCGATTTCTTAGCCCAAGCCGGGCCGGGCCGGCGTCAGGACATTGTGGTCGCCACCAAGTTCCACGGGCGGATGGGCGAGGGGCCCAACCGGGAAGGGAACTCTCGTCGTTGGATAATTTCAGAATGCGAGGCCAGCCTGCGCCGCCTGAAGACGGACTATATAGACATTTACCAGATCCACCGTCCGAGCCCCGGCACCGACATCGACGACACCCTTTCAGCGCTGAGCGACCTCGTTCACACCGGGAAAATTCGGTATTTCGGGAGCTCGACGTTCCCGGCCTGGATGGTAGTTGAGGCTCATTGTGTAGCCGAACGTCGTGGCCGCGAACGCCTCTCCACCGAGCAGCCTCCCTATTCGATGCTGGTCCGCGGGATCGAGGCCGACCTCCTCCACGTGTGCCAGGACTATGGCATGGGGGTGATCACCTGGAGCCCGCTGGCGGGTGGCTGGCTCTCGGGCAACTTCGGGACGGGGAAGCAAAACCAGAGCCGGCGGGCGGACCGCCTCCCCGCCCGTTATGACATGGACGACCCCGCTAACAAGGCCAAGCTCGAAGCGGTCGACGAACTGGCCGAGCTGGCGGCCAAGACCGGCCACAGCCTGCCAGAGCTGGCGGTTGCGTTCGTACTGGCGCACCCGGGGGTGACCTCGGCCATAATCGGCCCTCGTACAATGGACCAGCTCACCGGGGTGCTGGGGGCCGCGGAAATAACCTTGGACGACGGGATCCTGGACCGCATCGACGAGATCGTGCCTCCGGGCCGGGACCTCAACACAGCCGACAGTGGGTGGACGCCTCCCTGGGTGAGCGAGGCCGGCCTGCGACGCCGGTAATACGAGAGGCCTGTAACGCGGGGCGGGCCTAATGCGGGAGGCCAGACGTTTGCGGCTTTCGCGCTTGGCGCCAGTAGCCTCGTCGCATGATCTACCCAGACGTCAAGGCCCTCGCCAAAGCCAAGAACTTCGCCGCCTTTACCACGTTGTTACCGGGCGGCCAACCGATGACGCATGTCATGTGGGTCGATGCCGATGACGAGCACATCCTGATAAACAGTGAACTTGGCCGCCAGAAAGTCCTGAACGTGACGAAAGACCCGCGGGTGACCGTGACGATTATCGACTCCGCCAGCCCGTACCGTTACGCCGAAGTACGTGGGATAGTCGTCGAACAGGTCACCGGGCCCCGAGCCCGGGCGCACATAGACGAGCTGAGCGAGAAGTACGTAGGCAAGCCTTATGACCCCAACGCCATAAAGACCGAGAGGGTCATGCTGGTGATCGACCCGAGACGGCAACGCGTCAACGGGTGAGGACCGAGGCCCACGAAAACTGGCTGCGCTAGTAAGATCGGGACGTGGCCGCGCTCGGCTTTGGGGTCGATATTGGGGGCTCGGGCATCAAGGGTGCCGTGGTCGACCTGGCGGTGGGCGGGCTGGCGACCGAGCGCTACAAGGTCCTCACCCCCAGACCGTCGACGCCCAAGGCCGTGGCCGACGTGGTAGCGGAAGTGGTGGGGCAGTTCGACTGGGAAGGGCCGGTGGGCTGCACGTTCCCTGCCGTTGTCCGAGACGGGGTGGCGCGAACGGCGGCCAACGTTGACTCGAGCTGGATCGGCACCAACATCGAACAAGTCGTGGGCGCCGCCACCGGTCTGCCCGTAGTGGCGCTAAATGACGCCGACGCGGCGGGCATTGCAGAGGTCCGGTGGGGAGCGGCCAAGAACGTCCCGGGCTTGGTGATAGTCGTCACCCTGGGCACAGGTATCGGGACCGCCCTTTTCCACAACGGGGCCCTGGTCCCGAACAGCGAACTGGGCCACCTCGAGCTCGACGGCGAGGACTACGAGCGCAAGGCTTCGGCAGGAGCGCGCGATCGCGAGGACCTCCCTTGGGACAAATGGGCCAAGCGCCTGCAGCGGTACTTTTCCGCCATTGAGGCTCTGTTATGGCCCGAGCTGTTCATCGTGGGCGGAGGGGTGAGCCGGCGGGCAGAGAAGTTCTTGCCGCTCCTGGAGCTGAACACTCCGATAGTCCCGGCCAAGCTGCAAAACGAAGCCGGCATCGCCGGCGCCGCCTACCTGGCCGCACAAGTGCCGAGGGTGGCTTAGAGATTTTCCTCAGGCGCTGACTTGGGTTTCGCGGGCCAGGTGAGGGTTACGGGAGGGAGCTAAGGCCCGGCCCGAGGTCATCGGGCCTCATGCGGATCAGCAGGCGGCCGCCGACCGGCCCGTCGTCAACGCCTTCGTCATCGTCATCGTCCACAGGAGCTTCCTCGTCCTGTACCTCGACCTGGTCGGCGAACTGGGTGTGGTACAGGTCGGCATAGAGCCCGCCCGCCTCGAGCAGTTCCGCGTGGCGCCCCCGTTCGACGACCCTGCCCCCGTCCACCACCAGTATCTGGTCGGCTTCTCTCACCGTAGAGAGACGGTGGGCAATGACAATGGACGTCCGACCGGCCAGCACTTTTTTGAGCGCCCGCTGGACCGCTGCCTCCGACTCCGAGTCCAGGTGAGCGGTGGCCTCGTCGAGGACCACGAAGTCCGGCGCTTTGAGCAACAACCGGGCGATGGCGACCCGCTGCTTTTCCCCGCCGGACAAGCGGTAACCGCGGTCGCCGACCAACGTGTCCAGCCCATCGGGGAGCGCTCTCACCATGTCGAGGATCTGAGCTTCACGAAGAGCGTCGATTAGCTCTTCGTCGGTCGCCTCAGGTCGGGCATAAAGCAGGTTGGCCCGCAGGGTGTCGTGGAAAAGGTGAGCCTCCTGGGTGACCACCCCGATGGCCTCCTGTAAGGAGTCCAGGGTCACGTCGCGCACATCGAAGCCGTTGAATCGGACGGCCCCGGAGGTGACGTCGTACAGGCGGGCAGAAAGATGGCTAATGGTCGTTTTGCCCGCGCCCGAGGGGCCGACCAGTGCGACCAGCTGGCCCGGTTTGGCCACGAACGAGACATCGAAAAGGACCTGCTGGCCGCCGGAACGCTCAAGGACGGCGACCGCCTCGAGCGAGGCGAGCGACACCTCTTCGGGCCGTGGGTAACGGAAATCGACGTTGTCGAAGGCGATCTCGGCCGGTCCGCGCGCAACCGCGACGGCGTCGGGTTTGTCGTCGATCATCGGAGGGAGGTCTAGGACCTCGAAAACACGGTCAAAGGACACGAGGGCGGTCAGGACGTCCACCTGCACGTTGGAAAGTGACGTCAACGGGCCGTAAAGGCGGGTGAGGTACTGGATCATGGCGACGAGGGTCCCGACTGTGAGGGCACCGTGCACCACGAGCACGCCACCGAAACCGTACACGACCGCTGTGGCCAAAGTCGCCGTAAGCATGAGACCAGTGAAAAAAAGCCCGCCGTACATTGCAGTCGTCACACCGATGTCCCGCACCCGGCCCGTTTTGGCCCGGAAGGCGTCGGCTTCATAGCGCGGCCTGCCGAATATCTTCACCAGGAGGGCGCCCGCCACGTTGAAGCGTTCGCTCATCATGGCGTTCATATCGGCATTTAGGTTGTAGGCCTCCCGGGTGATGGCGGCCAGCCGCTTCCCGACAAAACGGGCGGGGAAGATGAACACGGGCAGGATGAGCAGAGCCAGCACCGTTATTTGCCAGCTCAGGATGGTCATGGCCACAAGCGTCACGCCCACCGTGATGATGTTCCCGATGACCGAGTTGAAGGTGTCCGTGAAAGCCTGCTGCGCGCCGAGCACATCGTTGTTGAGCCGGGATATCAGGGCCCCGGTCTGGGTGCGGGTAAAGAACGCGATCGGCATGCGCTGGATATGGTTGAACACCTTGTTGCGCATGTCGAATATGAGGCCTTCGCCCACCCTCGAGGAGATCCAGCGTTCCCAGAGGCCTAGGCCGGCATCGAAGATGGCCAGCAGTCCTACCGCGACAGCCAGCTCGACCACCACCGTGGCGTCCTTGCGGCCCACCAGCTCGTTGATGATCGCCCGCGTGAACAGGGGGTTGACTGCCCCTACCAGCGCGTCGATGATTATCAGCACCAAGAACAGGATGAGCGCCGCCGTGTACGGTTTGGCGAAACCAGCGATGCGCTTGACGATCCCTTTGGGCAGCTTGTAGTCCTTGACGTTCTCGTCCCGGCGCAGCGAGCGCATGAGGCCGTAGCCGACCCGGCCGCCTCCACCACCGTGCATCATGGGGACCACTCTTTCACGCGCGAGCCCGGATGCGGCAGCGTTTTACCAGCGGCTTTGCCCTCCTGACAGCCACCCCAAGGGCGGTTGCCCCCAACTTTGCAAACGTGACCTGCCCAGTTACTTATTGGCCACCTGCGGGGCCCAGTGGACGGCGAAGCCGGTTTGCATCAGCTGTGCCGCGCTCGCCACGGAGCCCGCGGACGAGGTGAAATGCCCTTTGGAGGCGAAGCTGACCCGCTCGAGGTCGTTCAGCTCGCCCTGAGCAGAGAGGTCATGGAACCGCACCGTTCTGAAAGGCACCGGCTGAGTGACGATGCCCATAACTTGGGGTGCCTCGACCACCCATTCCACCGATGTCCCCGGCCCGTCGTAGGGTTGCGACAAAACCAGCTTCGGCCGGCCGAGATGTCGTGCACCGCGATCGCCCACCACCCGGGGGACATTTTGAAGATGGACACGCTCACCTCGTCGCCCGGGTCCACCGGCAGGTCCGTCCGCACCGGGTCGGAGGGCAGGTCCTCCCAGAACGCGTAGACCTGGACGCAACTGAGCGTGGGTCGAGGACTAGCGGCCGCCAACCCCACCGCCGGCTACGGGTGCCCGGGCGTGGGCACGAAAAAGCGACCTCGGGCCGATTGCTTTTTGGCCGGCCGTGAGTCTTTAGGGCAGGCTATTTCTCGGGAGGGAACGAATGGGAAAGTCAAAAGCCGGGCCGGTGGCTGAACTTTTGGTCAGCGCTGACAACAAAACGACCGCTCTGCCCTGGGACGAGGCCCGGTCTCGCATAAGCGACGCTCGCTACTACTGGCTGACCACGGTGCACCCGAGCGGCCAGCCCCAGGTACGGCCCGTTCTGGCCGTGTGGGCAGGCGACGTGCTCTGCACCACCTCCGGCGCACGAGCCCGCAAGGGCCGCAACCTGGAACGCGACCCCCACTGCTCGGTGGCGGTGCTGGCCGACGACATGCAAATAGCCGTCGAGGGCGTGGCGTCCAGGGTGACGGACGACGACGCGCTGGAACGGGTGGCAGAGGCTTACCGTTCCAAGTACTCCTGGCCGGTGACCGTCGTGAACCGTGCCTTCGATGCGCCCTACGGCGCGCCAACGGCGGGCCCTCCGCCCTACCAGGTTTACGCCATCACGCCGGCCACAGTCTTCGGGTTCGTCATCGACGAAGCGGCGGGCCCGCGCCACACTCGCTGGCGCTTTTGAACGCCCGACCGACCCGGCCAGACAACCCTGCCCCGGCGCCGGCCGGCCGGCCGGCCCGCGAGTGCTTAGGCCGGCCCTGGCAGTGCGTTCGCCCCGACGACGCTGCGGTACCAGTTGTAGCTGTCTTTCGGGGTGCGCTTGCCCGTCGGGTAGTCGACCCAGACCAGCCCAAAACGCATGGAGTAACCCATCGACCACTCGAAGTTGTCGAGCAGGCTCCAGACGAAGTAACCCCTCAGGTCGACCCCGTTATCGATGGCGTTTTTCGCCGCCTGGATGTGCTGCTCCAGGTACCGCAGGCGCCCCGGGTCGTGAACTGCGCCGTCGGGGCCGGCGTAATCGTACTGCGCGGCCCCGTTCTCAGTGACGTACAAGGGGACGTTCGTGTACTCGTCCCGCACCCGGACGAGCATGTCGGTGAGGCCCTTCGGGTCCACTTCCCAGTCGGCCGCCGTGCGCTCCAGCTGGGGACGGCCCACGACGACGGTCCCGAGCGGACCGGCGTGGCCCTTCGGCGGAACGTAGTAGCCGGCGTCGCGCGACTCCTTCAACCGGCCGGGATCTGCGAACACGACCGTGTTGTAGTAGTTGATGCCGAG
>JASHVH010000324.1 GCA_030039575.1 Acidimicrobiales bacterium
CTTACCATCCCGGGGACCCAGTCCCAACAGGCGCTCGACCTGCTCAACCAGAAGTTCCCCGGCCAGGGCGGGGCCCAGGCCCAGGTGGTGTTCTCCGTCCCCTCCCCAGAGACCCTGACCAGCCCTTCCCACCGCCAGGCCATCGAGGCCACGGTGGCCGAGCTGCAAAAGCTCCCCGAGGTCGTAGGCGCGACGGACCCGTTCCAGGCCGGCACCGTCTCTAAAGACGGGCGTATCGCCTTTTCCGTCGTGGCTTACCCAGTGGCGGTGGCCGATGTGACTTCCCACGCCCAGTCCGCCCTTCTGGCGTCGGGGGGACCGGCTAAAGCGGCCGGGATCACCGTCAACTTCGGCGGGGAAGTCGCCCAGGCCTCCACCAGTTCCAGCACCGACGTCATCGGCATCGTCATCGCCTTCCTCGTCCTGCTGGTCGGCTTCGGCTCGGCCATCGTGGGGCTCCTTCCCCTAGCCACCGCCGCGGCCGGCGTGGCCGTCACGAACCTGGCCCTCCTGGCCCTGACCGGCGTGGTCACGGAGTCGAGCACCACCTCCGTCCTGGCCACCATGATCGGCCTCGCGGTGGGGATCGACTATTCGCTGTTCGTCCTTAACCGCCATCGTCAGCAGCTCGTCGATGGCCTGGACGTGGCTGACTCGGTCGGCCGGGCCGTGGCCACCTCGGGGTCGTCGGTGTGCTTCGCCGGCACCACCGTCCTCATCGCCCTGGCCGCCCTCAGCATCGTAAATATCCCGTTCCTTACGGTGATGGGCCTCGCTGCGGCCGGGGCCGTCGTGGTGGCGGTACTGGCAGCCATCACGTTGATGCCCGCCCTGCTCGGCTTCGCCGGGCACCGGCTCATCTCCAGCCGGTGGGCACAGCGCAAGATCGCCAAGGCCGCCGCACCGGGGTACATGCCCTGGTCGCGCCGGTACGTGACGGCATTGAAGCGAGCGCCTATCGCCGTCGTGCTCGCCGCCGTCGTCGTCCTCCTGGCCGTGGCCACGCCGTTCCTCCACATAAGGTTGGGGCTGCCCGACGAGGGCTCGCAGCCCACCAGCCAGACCACCCGGCGGGCCTACGACCTCGTCTCGGAGGGCTTCGGCCCCGGCGCCAACGGCCCGCTCCTCGTGGTGGTCTACGGCCCCGGAGGGATCACCCCGGCCCAGAAGCAGGCGTTCACCGCCTTTTACGACAAGGAGCAGGCCCACCTCCCAACCGACGTGGAGGCGATCAGCGCTCCTACCGCCAACCCGGCCGGGGACATCTTGCTGGTTACGGTGGTGCCCAAGACCGGTCCCGACGCCCCCGCCACCACCCAGCTGATCGACGGCATCCGGAAAGTGGTGGCCCAGGGCCAGAAAGAGTATGGCCTGGACACCTACGTGACGGGCCAGACGGCCCTCAACATCGACACCTCAGCCAAGCTGTCCTCGGCGCTGCCGGCGTACCTGGCCATCATCGTCGTGCTCTGCCTGGTCCTGCTCGTCCTTGTCTTCCGCTCGGTGCTGGTCCCGCTCACCGCCGTGGTCGGGTACGTGGTGAGCGTCCTGGCGGCCTTGGGTGCGGTCACCTTCGTCTTCCAGGAAGGCCACCTGGACAGTGTGTTCGGTATCCCCACGTCCGGGCCGGTGCTGAGCTTCCTGCCCATAATCCTGCTCGGCATCCTGTTCGGACTGGCCATGGACTACGAGGTGTTCCTGGAGTCCCGCATGCGAGAAGAGTCCTTCCAGGAGGACGCCGACGCCGCCGTGACCGACGGGTACACAGGCAGTGCCAAGGTGGTGGGGTCGGCCGCAGTCATCATGACCTCGGTGTTCGCCAGTTTCATCTTCTCGCCTGACCCGACGACCAAGTCGCTCGGCTTCGCCCTGGCCCTCGGCGTGCTGATCGACGCGTTCGTTATCCGCATGACGGTCGTCCCGGCCACCATGTACATCTACGGCCGGTCGGCGTGGTGGTTGCCCCGGTGGCTGGGCAAGCTCCTCCCCGACGTTGACATCGAGGGGGGCCGTTTCGCCGAGCCGGCCACGCCGGCCGGGCCGGTGCCGGCCCTGCCAGCGGCGGAGGTCGTGTAACCGGGGGTCGGCGGTGCCACCGGCTCACCGGCCGCTCCTAGAAGGCGTGGGAAAGCGCGCTGCGAGTGATACTCGCAGCGCGCTTTCCGGTTATCGGCTCGAGTTAACTGACCGGGCCGACGAGAGGAGCCCCGGCATCCTCAAACCGGGACAGGCGCTCCGTCGTCCGGGTGGAGGTCCCTTACGAGTCGACGACCTTCCCCGGCTACCTGCTCCGCCCGGACAATTTGGGGACGCTTCGGCCCTGACCGGCTACGGCGTAAGCCAGGGCGTTACTTGATCGCCCGGGCCATCGCCTTCGAACCCCGACTGGTGGCTGCGGTGGCCGACCCCGGGGGGGTGTGCTGACGTGTCGGAGCCGTGGACCAAGCACCTGGCCCGGCCCGCCCGAGAGCTTTTGGAGCCCGGGCAAAAGGAGGCCTTCAACGCGGCCATGGCCGAGGCCGCCTCCAACCCCGCCGTGGCCCGGACGCTCGCCTTCCGGGGCAAGCCCTACGGCACCTGTGACTAGTTCGACCCGTTCCAGTGAACAGGTACCAGGTACGCGACATTGTCGGCCAAATTACGACCCCATCCCTGGTGCTTGTCCCCGACGGCAAGCAGTTTTGGCCGGGCGACCCGGAGCAAGTTTATGAAATGCAACGGGGGAGAAAGAGCTCATAAAGTTCACCCGGGCCGAAGGGGCTAATTTCCGTTGCCGGCCCCTGGAGCACCAGCTGGCCAACACTGTGATCCTCGACTGGTTGCAAGAGCGCGTGACTCGGTGCCGCCGAGGAAACGCTCGACATGAAAGGACAGCTTCCGCAAGCGCCTGGCGCACAGCCCGGCCTGACCACAACGTGCCGATGTAGCGCCCCTGTCGGGGAAGGTGGTGCGTACGTGCAGGCGCGAACAAAGTACCGGCGTGGGCTTACCGAGAATTAGGGAGTTGCCCTAGGGGTAGTTAGCGAGGAGCGGCTGAAGCTAGAAGGATGAGAATAATAGTGGATATTTACCAAGACGAGGATGGCCGCCCAGCGGGCAAGGTCCACACCAAAGGCGACCCAGTGGGGTGGGCCTTTTCCGGGAACCTGGAGTTCCTAGCATTGGTCGAGAAACTGTACCGGGCTGACAACGGTTCTACGAGCCTGCACGAGCCGCGCACGGGTGAAAGCGACCAGTTGTGAGCGAACGGACCGGCGGGCCCTTTCCCGTGGGCAGCCTTCTGACGCCCAGGACAGAAGGACGGCTACACAGCACACTACGCCCCGCCCCGCTGACCGCAAGTTGCTTATGTCGGAGTGACTGGCGTTGAGCAGGCCAACGGGCCCCGAGCACGAGGCTGGTGGCCCGAGCCAACCGTCACCCGAACTGGCGGTGGCAGGGGCCGCCGCCGTAGCCCTCCCCCGGGTGGAGGCAATGCCAATAGCCAATGGGCTAACCAACCCGGCGCCCCACTGGAAGACGGTGGCCCGCAACCTGGCCATCGTCGCCGTTGCCCTGGGCGTCGTGGCCGCTATCTACTCCGAGCGGTCCACCACAGCCCAAGGCCTTCGCAACCTCGGTGACATCAACTGGGCGTGGGTCGCCCCGTCCAGTCTGGCCGAAGTGCTGTCCATGGCGGCGTTTGGCCGGTTGTACCAAATACTCCTGCAGGCCAACGGGACGCGGATCAGGCTCCCTTGGATCATGGCCGCCAGCTATACGGCCAACGCCGTCTCCGCTGCCGTCCCCGTCATCGGGTCCGGCATGGCCAGCCGCCAGACGTTCCGGTGGTTCCGCGCAGGTGGTGCCGACTCGGCCGCCGCCAGCTTGACCCTTACCGTGGCGGGGGTCGTGTCCACGGTCACCTTGGCGACTGTCGCTACTGCCACGGCCCTGCTGTCGGGCAACCCGGCCGCCGCCGCCGGAGGCGTGTTCCTGGCCATCGCCATGGGCGGGGCGGCCACGGTTGTGGCCATAGAACTGGGCTCGGAGAAAGGACAATGCCGCCTCCTCCGTACCACCATTTTTGTTATCCGCTGCGTACAGCGAGCCGTCCGCAGTCCCAAGGGCCAACCCGAAACGCTCGCCCAGTCGGTGGTGGGCTCGCTCGAGCGGATGGAGGTGAAAGCGTCCACGCTGGGGCGGATCCTTCTGCTCGGTTTGGCCAACTGGTGGGCCGATGTAGCCTGCTTGGCCTTCTCGATGAAGGCGGCAGGCATATACGACCTCTCCGTAGGGAAGGTCCTCCTCGTCTGGACGGCGGCCGTCGGGGCCGCCAGCTTGAGCCCCACGCCCGCAGGCATAGGCGCGGTAGAAATTGCCATGGTCGCCGCCATGGCCGGCCTCGGGGCCAAAGGCCCGGAAACTATCACGGCGGTCCTGGTTTACCGGTCCATAACGCTGAAGGCAGCCGGCAGCCTGATCGCGCTCGCCTACGCCGGCGTGCACCGTCGTCGACAACTGAACGAAGAAAGGCGACCAATTGCGGAATAAGGCCCTGGCTGGCTCGGGGTGCGACTGTCAAGGGCAAAAGTCGCTCCCCCGCTATCCCCAACAATGCCAGGCGAGATGTTTGCGATGGTTACCAAGTTCTAGGGCCCTGAGTAAACTCCTGATGGGGTACCTGGCGTGGTCGCCTGGCCCCCCAACGCCGTCGGGTCGG
>JASHVH010000325.1 GCA_030039575.1 Acidimicrobiales bacterium
CAGGTCGTCGGAGCCGACGATGTCGGCGCCGGCGGCCCGGGCCTCCTCGGCCGCCTCACCGGCGGCGAAGACGGCGACGCGCACGCTCTTGCCCGTCCCGGCCGGCAACGACACGGTGCCTCGCAGCACCTGGTCCGCTTTGCGTGGGTCGATGCCCAGGCGGACAGCCAGTTCGACCGTCTCGTCGAACGGCGCAAACGCCAGTTCCTTGACCAAGTCGACCGCCTCGACCGGCCCGTACAGGTGCTGCGGCTCTATGCGCTTGGCCGCTTCGGTGTACTTCTTTCCTCTTTTCGTCACGGTGACCCTCCTGGCCCTAACTGACTTTCACGCCCATCGAACGAGCTGTCCCGGCCACCTGGGCCTTGGCTGCTTCGATGTCATTGGCGTTGAGGTCCGGCATCTTGATCTGGGCGATCTTGGTCAGCTGGGCGTCGTTCAGCGTGCCGACCAATTCCTTCCCGGTGGTCTTGGCCCCCTTGGCCACCCCGAGCTCCTGGCGGATCAGCACCGCCGTCGGCGGCGTCTTCAATATGAAGCTGAAGCTCCGGTCCGAAAAGATGGTCACCTCGACCGGGATCACCTGGCCGACCTTGTCCTCAGTGGCAGCGTTGTACTGCTTGACGAACTCCATCGTCTGGATCCCGTGAGGCCCGAGAGCGGTGCCTACCGGCGGGGCCGGCGTGGCTTTGCCCGCGGGCAACTGGATACGGACTATCGCTGCTACTTGGCGCTTGGCCATGGGATGCTCCTCTTGCTGTGGCCCCTGGGGATGACAACCGGGCGGGTGCCGACCGGGCCAAGGTCCGCTTTACTGACGCTTCCGGGCGTCAGAGCTTAGCGACCTGGGCGAACTCGAACTCTACAGGTGTCTCGCGGCCGAAGATGTTGACCAGGACCTTGAGCCTCAACTGGTCCTCGTTTATCTCTGCGATCGTGCCGCTGAAATCGGCGAACGGCCCTTCCCGCACCCGTACCGACTCGCCCACCTCGTACTCGAGACGGGGACGGGTCTTCTTCGGGGCACCGGCGCCCTCGACCTTTACCGCCAGGATGTTCTCCACCTCTCGCCTGGAAAGAGGCGTCGGCCGCGCCCCCAGGCCGACGAACCCCGTCACGCCCGGCGTGTTGCGCACGACGTACCACGAATCGTCGTCCAGGGCCATCCTGACCATCAGGTAGCCAGGGAACACCTTCCGGGACACCACTTGGCGCTTGCCGCTCTTCAGTTCGACTACGTCCTCGAGAGGGATGACGACTTCGAATATGCGGTCCTCCATGTTCATGGAGGAAATACGGCTCTCCAGGTTCGACTTGACCTTGTTCTCGTAACCGGCATAGGTGTGCACCACGTACCAGCTGCCGGGACGGTCGTATGGGCTCTCCGGTGGCGCCACTACCTGAGGTTCGGCCACCTCGTCGGCGGCTTCGCCCAGCCCATCTTCCACCTGCCCGTCCCCGTTGGACGACGATGCCGCTTCCCAGCCGTTGCTGCGCTTGCGCGCTGAAGCACGGCTCGCCGGTTCGGGTGCCCCCTCGCCCTCCGAGGGGCTCTCTTGAGGTTCGGAGCCCTCAGCCATGGCTACCTCTGGCGCTTCGTTGCTGGGGACTGAGTCGACCGGCTCCACGGGCTACTTGAAGAGGTGCTCGGCGCCGAGGGAATAGACGTAGTCCAAGGCGTACACGAGGGCCATCATGAACGCGATCGTGAAGAACACAACGGTGGCGTAATTGATGAGCTCCGCCCGCTTCGGCTTCATCACCTTGCGGAGCTCGAGGACTACCTCGTCGAGGAACTGGCGCGGGCGGAAACCGCCCTTTGACGGGCCGCTGGGCGGACGGCGCTCCTGTGTGCGCACGGCCGGCATACCCTCGGCATCGAGGGTGCCCTGGCGCTGCAACGCCCGTTTCTGTGCTCGGTTGTACTCGTTTACGCTCACGTCAGTGACCTTCCCAATTGACCCTTCGGACCTCGAACTTCTAGGCCGACCACAAACTTTTAGCAGGGCAGGAGGGACTTGAACCCCCAACCGCCGGTTTTGGAGACCGGTGCTCTGCCAAATTGAGCTACTGCCCTAGGGAGCTTCTTTCCTCCGGCGGCCAGGGCCCGCACTTCTGGCCCGACCGGACGAGGATATCACCGTTGGACGGTTAGGGGGCCCGCAGGCCGGCGGCGGGCAACTAAGGGCCCGGCGGCACTCAGACGGCGCCGGCAATAAGGCGGGAATGCCGCCCGGCCCGGGCCCAGAGCGCTCCTGCACCCAGCGCCACCACCCCGGCGGCGGTCAGTGCCGCCACCCGCCACGGTTCCGCCCGACGGGGTTGCCACGATGGGTGCCGGCGAAGCGCGTTTAACGTGCTCCCGATGAGCTCGGGGGCGGGGACGAAGTCGGGGTCGCCCCTCATGCTGCGTAGTAGCCGCAGCAGGCGCCGGTAGCCGGCCAGTTCGGCCTGGCAGGCCAGGCACGTCCGCAAATGCTCGGCCATGGCATCGCTCGGACGCCGGCTCCCGTCCACCACGAGCGGGAGCTCGTCAGACACGGCATCGCAGGAGAGCAACGCTCGCAGGTTGTTGAGGTTGCCCTTGGGCGCCCGCCTCGGAACTTCAGCTGGCCACGGCATCGTCATCCCTATCAGCAACTGCCCCGGTAGCGAAGTTGGTTCCATCGGGACCGGTCGCACCAGAGCGCCCCTTCCCGTCCGCATGTGCCCGTCGCCACCGGCGGCTCGGGCTTTCGGGCCCGTGCAGGCGCCGGCCCAGATCTTCACGGAGCCGTTTGCGGGCTCTCTGCAGCCGCACCTTGGTGGCTGCCTCCGACGTCTCGAGCTCGGCCGCGATCGCCTTATGAGAAAGGTCGTAAACGTCTCTCAGGACCACCACCTGGCGCAGCCGCCAGGGCAGGCGCAGCAACGCTTGCTCCAGGAGCGCCCGTTCGTCGCCGGCGGACGCAAAGGCCTCGGGGTCGTGCTCGGGCCGCCGGTCGCGCACACTCGCTTCGTCCATCCCCTCCGGGTCGAGCTGGTCGTGCCGGGTGCGCCAGGAACGGGCGAGGTGGTTGCTGGCACAGTTCGCTGTCACCCGGTAAAGCCAGGTGGAGAACCTGGCTTCGCCCCGGAACCTGGGCAGGCCCCGCAACGCCCGGAGGTAGGCCTCCTGAGTCACGTCGAGGGCGTCTTCCTCGTTGCCCGTAAGGCGGTAAGCAAGCGTGTAGGTCCCGGCCCATGTCACGCGGACAAGGTCGTCGAAGGCGGACCGGTCACCCTTGCGGGCCCGGTCGACGAGCAGCTTCAGCGCCGCTTCCGAAGGCGGCCCAGGCACCCTGGCGTGGGAATTAGAGGCAGCCGCGCTGCAACCCGCTACCTGGGCGGGAATAGCCGGCGCGGCCTCGTCCCGCTGGCCGGGCTGACCCGAGGGACCGCCCGCCTTGGCGCGCCGGGAGCGCGACCCGCTGGCAGAACGCGCCGCCTTGCCCGCAGCCTTCTTGCCTGTGACGAGCCCCGACATGGACGATTGCCTTACCTGGTCTCCTTGTGAAGCGTGTGCTGCCTGTCCCAACGACAGTACTTGCGCATCTCGATGCGCTCGCGATCGTTCTGCTTGTTCTTGGTGGTGATGTAGTTGCGCCGCTTGCATACATCGCAAGCCAGCGTCACATGCACCCGTCTTTCGTTCTTGGCCATTGAAGCGGTTCCTTCCTGGTCACGGCTCAGGTCCGGGTGGACAATTCTCTTTGGCCCGGGTTGCCCTCGGTAGCGGCGGTCGGACTCGAACCGACGACAACTCGATTATGAGCCGAGTGCTCTGCCAACTGAGCTACGCCGCCCTGCGCGTACCTAGATGCCGAGTGTAATGGACACGGCGGGTGCCGCAGGACCTCGCGCCGCCGGCTCGCCGGTACCGTCCGCCGGACAGAGGTGACGCCAGATCTTTTTC
>JASHVH010000326.1 GCA_030039575.1 Acidimicrobiales bacterium
CAAGAGGTCCGGATGCGCCGGACGTGGGCGCCAATACAAAGGGGGAACGCGAGGTGACTGCCCAGTTGCGATCGGAGCTTTTATGGGAGCCTCGCCCAGATAGCCGCTTAGCGCGCTCACCTGCCGCTGAGGAGCTCCGGGGGTACTTGGCCTCGTCGTTGTCGGACGGCTTCCCACCGAGCGTGTCGCTGGCAGTCGTGGAGCGGAACGGGGTCGCGCTCCAGGCCTTTGGCGGCTGGGCTTGCACGGTGGGCGAGCCGGTAGCGACTGCCGCTGACACGTCCTACGACCTCGCTTCCTTGACCAAGGTCGTCTGTACCGTCCCGCTGGCGCTGATCGCTCGCCAGCGGGGCGCCCTCGACCTCGACGACCCCGTGGCGCGCTGGCTACCCGGCTACCCCCAAGGTCGGACCACTCTGTGGCACCTCCTGACCCACACCGCCGGGCTCCCCGCCCACCGGCCCTTCTTTGCCACCCTGCACGGCCGGGGGCCGATCCAAGAGGCCATTTACGAGGAAGCCAAGACGGCCACGCCGGGCCAGGCCGTGCTGTACTCGGACCTCGGGTACATGCTGATGGGGTGGGCCCTGGAAGCCTGTTCCGGGCTGAGCCTGGACCAAGCCTTCGCCGAGCTGGTAGCGCGGCCACTGGGCCTGGCGCAGGCTCAGTTCAGGCCTCTGCTCGGTGGGCCACCGCTCGGGGGACCGGCGCTCGACGGGCCTGGCACCGGCGACGGTGCGGCCGGCGACCCTGCCACCCATCCTTTGCGCCGGATCGCCGCGACCGAACTGGACGGCGACCAGCGCACAGCACCGGGCCTTGTTTGGGGTGAGGTCCATGATGGCAATGCGTACGCGCTGGGCGGTGTCGCCGGCCACGCCGGCCTGTTCGCCCCTCTGGCCGAGCTGGCCCGCTTCGTGCAGCGCGTGCTGGTCCCAGGCGGCGTCCTCTCCGCAGAATCGATCGCCATCATGAGCACCCGGCAGGCTGGCGAAAGCGAAGACGTGCGGGGGATCGGTTGGAGGCTGGGCCCGACCGGTTGGGGGGATTGGCCGGAGAGCACGATCTGGCATACGGGGTTCACGGGGACTTCGTTGCTGGTGGCGCCCGACCTGGGGGCAGCGGTGGTGCTGCTCACCAACAGCGTGCACCCTCACCGGCGGCTCACGGACCAGGCCGCCTTCCGCGCCATGGCTCACAGGCTGCTCGCACAGGCACTGCAATGACGACGGCCGACCTCGGCAGCCTGGCCACAGAGGCGGTGCGGCCGGAGCTCGCCACCTTGGACCTGCTCGACGCCCATGACCTGGTGTCGCTCATGGCCTCCGACTCGCGCCGAGCCACCGACGCCGTCGTCGCCGCTGTGCCGGCCCTCGGCGTGGCGGTGGAGCTTGTCTGCGGCCGTCTGAGGGCCGGGGGCAGGCTCGTGTACGCCGGCGCGGGTACGGCCGGCCGCCTGGCCGTCCTGGACGCAGCCGAGCTCGGCCCCACCTTTAGCGTGCCGGCGGGTATGGCAGAGGCCGTTATCGCCGGCGGCGACGAAGCATTGCGCCACTCCGTCGAGGGCGCTGAGGACGATCGTGCCGCCGGCGCGGCCGCGGTTGCCTCCCTTGGCTTGAGAAGAGGCGATGTCGTGATCGGTGTTTCCGCTAGCGGCCGTACCCCGTACGTCCTGGGCGCGATCGACCACGCCCGGGCAGTTGGCGCCGCCACGATCGGCCTTTCCTGCAACCCGGGCACCCTTCTCAGCGCCGCCACCGACGTCGCCGTCGAGCTCGTCGTAGGCGGGGAGATCATCGCCGGCTCGAGCCGGTTGAACGCCGGCACGGCGCAAAAGATCGCCCTCAACACCATCTCGACTTCGGTCATGGTGATGCTGGGGAAAACTTACGGCAACCTCATGGTCGACCTCCGGGCCACGAACGTCAAGTTGCGTGACCGTGCCGTCCGGATCGTGCAGGCGGTGACCGGTGCGGCGGCGGAGCCGGCTGTGGAGGCGCTGGAGGCGGCCGGCTGGGACGTCAAGATCGCTAGCTTGGTCGTCTCGACCGGCAGTGACGTCGACGCCGTGACCCCGGTCCTGGAGGCGGCGAACGGGCGCCTGCGCGACGCACTGGCCGCCCTCGGTGAAGGCGACGGGCCCGCAGGGTAGGCTCCGGTTGCTGTGCGCAGGAACCTGCGGATCTCGGACCTCGGCGACCTCGTCAACCTGCCCCTTGTAGCCGTGCTGGCCACTTACCGGCGGGACGGGACGGTGTTGTTGTCGCCCGTGTGGCACGAGTACAGGGACGGGGGGTTCAGCGTCTGCACGGCCAACGACGACATCAAGGCCCGCCACATGCGCCATGACCCGCGCGCCGTTTTTCTGTTGGCGGAATCACAGCCGCCCTACCGTGGCGTTGAACTGACCACGCGGCCCACGTTCACTCGGGACGACTTCCGGGAGACGCTGTTGCGAGTGGCCGTGAGGTACCTGGGGGAGGCCGAAGGGCGAGCGTACGTGGGATCGGCCTCCGACGACGTCGTGGTCCGCCTGGTGCCGGGCCAGGTGCGAGCGTGGGACTTCGCCGACGCGCCCTGAGCCAAGATCGTTAATGCCCGGCACCGAGACCGTCGCCCGGTCTTGAGGGCCAATTGCCGCGAAGAGGACCACGGACGTCAACCTGGTGGACGTCAGCCCGTCGTGGGACCGGTGCGAGTTTTTTTGGTTACTCTCCCTGTTGTGCAACTCTCAGCCGGGGTGGCGGCATCGGAGCCGGGTGCCGCCAGGCAAAATGGCGTGCCCCCGAACGATGGCAACCCTCCTAAAGACATGGTGTGGGTCCCGACGGGGGAGTTCCTCATGGGCTCGGTGGA
>JASHVH010000327.1 GCA_030039575.1 Acidimicrobiales bacterium
TGTGTGCGGCGCTATACCGTCGACCCGTCCTTCGGCGGGCGGGAGGCGTTGGCCCAGGCCAGGAAGGCGTTGGCCGACAGGGGGGCGAGGCTGGTGCTCGATTACGTCCCCAACCATGTCGCCCCCGACCACCCCTGGACGACGCGACACCCGGAGAGGTTTGTGAGGGGGACTCAGAGCGACCTGGGCTCTGACCAGGCAGCCTGGAACGCCATCGGTGACAACATCCTGGCCCGGGGGCGCGACCCTTATTTCCCGCCCTGGCCCGACGTCGTCCAGCTGGACGCCTTTTCTCCCGCCCTGCGCGACGCCACGGCAGGAACTCTGGCCGACATATCAGACCAATGCGACGGGATCCGGTGCGACATGGCCATGCTGCTGACCAACGACGTTTTCTCCAGGACGTGGGGCGGGCGGACCGGGCCGGCGCCGTCGGAGGAATTTTGGCCCACGGTCATCGAGGCGCTGCGCCGGCGCCACCCCGAGACCGTCCTGATCGCCGAGGCCTACTGGGACCTCGAGTGGGAACTGCAGCAGCAGGGCTTTGACTTCTGCTACGACAAGCGGCTTTACGACCGGCTGCTCGCCGCCGAGGCCGGAGCCGTCCGGGCCCACCTGGGCGCCGACACCGGCTACCAGTCCCGGCTCCTCAGGTTCCTGGAGAACCACGACGAACCTCGCGCCGCCGAGCGCATGTCCCCAGAACTCGAACGCGCCGCTGCCGTGGCGGTGGCCACCCTCCCCGGGGCCACGTTGTGGCACGAGGGCCAGTTCGAGGGCCGCCGGGCCCGGCCTCCGGTGTTCCTGGCCCGACGGCCGGTGGAGCCGCTGGACCAGGAGCTGGCGTCGTGGTACCGCTCGCTGGTGGCAGCGGTGGCAACCAGCGGCCTGCGCCAGGGGGAGTGGCGGCTACTGGACGTCAGCGGCTGGCCCGACAACCAGAGCTGTGCCAACCTGCTGGCCTGGTCCTGGTCCGGCACCGGGGCCGACCGGTTCCTGGTCGTCGTCAACCTTTCGGGCGCGCCTGCGCAGGGACAGGTGGAGATGGTTTGGCCCGACCTCGGGGCCCGCTCGTGGCAGTTCACCGACCTCCTCGACGGGACCGGCTTCGAGCGCGAAGGCGCCCGCTTGCTGAGCCCGGGGCTGTACGTGGCGCTGGGCCCGTGGAAATGCCACGTCCTCGCCTTGCGCTGAGCCCCGCCTGGGGCCCAGCCGCTCGACCCACTTGCCGCTCCAACAGGCCAGACAGCCATCGACGTCGATGGCCATCCTGTCGGGACTTCCCCCTCCCCTGAGCTCACGCGAAAATAGTTCGACAGGCGAACTATCTGGCTTACACTGGAGGGGTGAGTTCTAGCCCTACGACGGCGGCTCCCGCCGGGGAGACCGCCGGCCCGTCCTCGACAAAGCCGGCTCTGCCGGAGACGACGGTCGAGGCCATCCGCGCGTTGGCCCGGGCCTCGCGTCTCCTGGAGCGCGCCCCGGGCGAAATCAACCTGGCCCACTACCGTGTGCTGGCGGCCATCGCCGCCGGTGACGAGCGAGCCTCTCGGATCGCCTCCAAACTGGCCCTCGGGAAGCCGACAGTCAGCGCGAGCGTGGAATCCTTGTGCAAGCGCGGCTTGCTGGCCCGCGCCGGCGTCCAGGGGGACCAGCGAGCGGCCGCCCTTCAGCTCACTCCCGAGGGGAGGAGGCTGCTCGACAACATGGAGATGGCCATGGCCGAGTGGCTCGACGAGGTCTGCGCCCGGACCCCGGACCCGGGCCAAACCCTGCAGAGCTTGGTTTGGCTGGGCCGGGCCATCGAGCAAATGGCGGCCGAACGTTATGCCGAGGGCAGGTAAACCTGTCTACTCGTAAGCCCAAACTGACGGCCGCGACTGAGGGCGTCCAGCAGGACAAAGCGGCCGAGCGCGCCAACCCTGGGTGGGTGCGGCGGTTGTGGGGCTACATGCTCCGGCACCGTCGCGATGTGTACATCTCGTTGGGAGCGGCCGTGCTCGGCAGCGTGTGCCAGACGGTCCTGCCTCTAGTCGAACGCCAGATCGTCGACAACGTGATCCTCGTCCCCCGGTCGGCACTATGGCCGTGGCTCCTGTTGCTCATCGTGCTGGCCGTCTTCGCCTTTGTCTTCGCTTATGTCCGCCGTTACCGGGGCGGCCGGGTGGCGTTGAGCGTCCAGTTCGACCTGCGCAACGACATGCACGACCACCTCCAGTCGATGGACTTCGACAACCTGAACCGGATGCCCACCGGGCAACTGGTGGCCCGGGCCAACTCCGACACCACCCTGGTCCAGGGCCTGCTCAGCTTTTTCCCGATCATGAGCGGCAACCTCCTGCTGATGTTGGTGTCGCTGGTCCTGATGATCTACCTCTCGCCGTTGCTGGCGATCGTCAGCTTGGTGGTGGCGCCGGCCCTGCTGATCATTTCCTACCGGATGCGCTGGAAGATTTTCCCGGCCACGTGGGACGGCCAGCAGCGCGAGGGCGACGTCGCCCAAATAGTCGACGAGGACGTCAACGGCGTCCGCGTGGTGAAGGCGTTCGGGCAGGAGGGCGCCGAACTGGACCGGGTGGTCAAGTCGGCCAAGACGCTCTACGGCTCCCAAATGCGTGCCGTCCGCTTGCAGTCTCGTTACCAGCCTCTACTGGAGGCCATCCCCACCATTGGCCAGGTGAGCATCCTGGCTTTTGGCGGCTGGCTGGCTCTTCGGGGCGAGATAACGCTGGGGACGTTCCTCGCCTTTTCGACGTACATCGCCCAGCTGATGGCCCCCGCCCGGCAGCTGGCGGGTGTCCTTACCATCGGCCAGCAGGCGCGCGCCGGCATCGAACGCATCTTCCAACTGCTCGACCTGAAGCCGGCTATAGCCGACCCTCCGGCCGCCATCGAACTGCCGCCGCTCAGGGGACAGCTGGATTTCTCCGATGTGAGCTTTGGCTACGCTCACGGACTCCCTGTCTTGCAGGGCTTTGACCTTCACGTCCGCCCAGGGGAAAAGGTGGCCATCGTGGGGCCCAGCGGAAGCGGCAAGTCCACCGTGGCCATGCTGGTGTCTCGTTTCTACGACCCCTCCAGGGGAGCCGTGCTGGTCGACGATTACGACGTCCGCGGTGTGGCACTGGGCTCGTTGCGCCGTCAGGTCGGGGTCGTCTTCGAGGAGAGTTTCCTTTTCTCAGATACGGTGCGGGCCAATATCGCCTACGGGCGCAGCGACGCGACGGAGCCGGAAATTGAGGCGGCGGCCAAGGCCGCTCAGGCGCACGAGTTCATCGAAGCCCTCCCGGACGGGTACGACACGCTGGTCGGGGAGCGCGGCCTCACCCTGTCCGGGGGCCAGCGCCAGAGGATCGCCTTGGCGCGAGCGCTCCTTTATGACCCGAGGATCCTTATCCTCGACGACGCCACCAGTGCCGTGGACGCCAACATCGAAGAGGCCATACACCACGCCCTGGGCGAGGTTATGGCTGACCGGACCATGGTGCTCATCGCCCATCGGCGGTCGACTCTCCACTTCGCCGACCGCATCGTGGTCATGGAACATGGGCGGGTCGTCGACCAGGGCGCTCACGACGAGCTAATGGAGCGCAGCGAGAGTTACCGGGCGCTTTTGTCGGGGCTGGAAGAGAGCTTGGCGGCGCGTGTCGGGGACCGCATCGAGACGCTGGCGGCCATTTCTGCCGACGCCACATCTGGCGGAGTTGGCCGTGACGGTATTACCGCTTCTGCCTGGGCCGCGCCGCCCGCTGTAAACGGCAACGGCGCCGACAAGCCTGCCAACACCCGCGTCCGCACGCTGGGGCCCCCGAGCATCGGCCCCGGCCTCGGCGGCGGAGGCGGGGGTTGGCGGCTGAACTTGGCCCCGACACCCGAACTGCTGGCCCGGGTGGACGCCCTGCCCCCGGTGCGCGATTTCCCCGTCGTCGACGTCGAAAAAGAGGCCACCCAGGACCGCCGTTTCAGTTTGAGGCGGCTGCTGTACGAGTTCCGCAAACCCCTCATGGTCGGCCTCGTGCTCGTGGTCCTGGACGGCCTGGCCTCGTTGGCCGGCCCCGTGCTGGTCAAAGAGGGCCTCGACGGCGGGGTGGCGAAGGGTTCGTTGTCGGTCTTGCTGCTCGTCTCGGCTATTTACTTGTTCGTTGTCCTGGCCGACCTGGTCGTCGAGATCGGTGAGACGTTCGTGACCGGGCGGACCGCACAACGGATCATGCTCTCCCTCCGCATCCGGATATGGGCGCAGCTACAGCGCCTCTCGCTCGATTACTACGAGAGAGAAATGGCCGGCCGCATCATGACCCGGATGACCACTGACGTGGACCAGTTCGAGTCCCTTATAGAAAACGGCCTTTTGTCCGCTCTGGTGGCCATGGTCACCTTTGTCGGCGTCGGCATCGCGCTGGTGGTGCTCAACCCCCTGTTGGGCCTGTGCACCCTCGCCGTCGTGGTGCCCCTGTCCGTTGCTACCGTCGTCTTCCGCCGGAAGGCGGCCCGCCTCTACGACTTGTCGCGCGAGCGGATCGGGATCGTCAACGCAGATTTTCAGGAGAGCCTGTCGGGTGTGCGCGAAGCCCAGGCTTTTGTGCACGAAAAACAAACGGAGGCGCGTTTCCACCGGCTCGGCCGGGACTACCTGGAATCGCGCGTCGCGGCTCAGCGGCTCGTGTCCACCTACTTCCCGTTCGTGCAGTTCCTCTCCGGCGTGGCCGACGCCATCGTGCTCGGCGTGGGAGCGGGGCTCGTGGCCCGGGGACAACTGACCTCTGGCGCCTTGATCGCGTTCATCCTGTACATAGATCTGTTCTTTTCACCTATACAGCAGTTGTCGCAGGTGTTCGACTCATGGCAGCAAACCCGGGTGTCCGTGCGCCGGATCGGTGACCTCATGCAACTCGAGACGCTCACGCCCGAGGCGCCGGTCCCAGTCGAACCTGGCCGGCTCGTAGGCGCGCTCTCGCTGGAAAATGTCCGCTTCCGGTACCCCGCGGTCGCCAGCCAGCCCGGGGCCGACGGGGCGAGCGATGGCGGCCGGACGGGAGCCGGCACGGCCCGAGCGGGGGGAAGAGGGCGGGGTGCGACAAGGCAGCCGGAAGCGTTGCGTGGGCTCGACGTACGGGTCGAACCAGGCGAGACCGTGGCCCTGGTGGGTGAAACCGGCGCCGGCAAGTCGACCGTTATGAAGCTCCTGGCAAGGTTTTATGACCCCGACGAGGGCAGCGTGAAGGTCGACGGCTTCGACTTGCGGGCCCTGGACCTGGAAGCGTTCCGGCACCAGCTCGGCTACGT
>JASHVH010000328.1 GCA_030039575.1 Acidimicrobiales bacterium
CCGCAGTTCAGGACCATGGGACCCGTCGGGGTCTTGGTCGTGGCTGCGTGCGCTGTCCCTGCCATGACCATGCCCCATGCGCCAGAAAATACCGCCGCCGCAGCGAGCGGCGTGGCGAGCAGGGTTGCCTTGCGCCGTTGTGATGTGAAAACCGGCCGGTTGGATTTACCAAGTGTTCCCATTTATCTCCTCCAAGGCGTACGGGATGTTTTTGTGTTGCAATTTGATTGTGCAATGTCGACGCCGCCGGCACCCTACGGATTTTCCGTAGTTGTGCTGACTTCGGGTTACGCCCAGGGGGGCGTCAGCGAGCAGGTGCGCAACCTGATGCTGCGCGCCGGTGGGGGGCCGCTGAAAGGAGGGCAATAAATGAATTGCAGGCTGAGGACGGCCGCCGCCGTCCTCAGCCCCAAGGCACAATTCCGTTGAGTGTCGGTGGGATCAGGGTGTGGCCGCCGGGCAACCGACAGCACCGGCCTCGATGCTCATGATGCGGGGGACCGAGGACGTCTGGCCCAGTTCGGCCGTGAGGTAGCCCTCCAGGGCCCCGTAGGCGGTTTTGGCAAACCAGGTGCCGCCCTGCGCCGTAGACGTGCGCAGCGACAGGGCCCTCGTCACACGGGGGCCCTGACGCTTTTGATCACCAGGTGTTCCCATTTACTTCCTCCGAGTACGTTGACGACGTGCGTTGGCAATACCTATGTGCCCACGTCAGGGCGGCCGGCACCCTACGGGTTTTCCGTAGTTCTGTGCCCCGCGGCAGGCGTCAAGCCGAATGTCCTGGTCAGAAGGTGAAATCGAACCTGGCCCTGTGATGGGCTGAGGGCCGGTGGCGAGATCGACAGGCCCAAACCGGGAACCGCTCCGGCGTTCGTCGGGGCCCGAGGGGCGGGACGAGTACGATACTGGTGGCGCGGCAGTGGGCCACCTTGACAGCCCGCTACCAAAAGGACCGCCAGCTAGTTGCCCAGGCCGCCCTGGGTGTTTTTAAATGCCCGCATCCGGTCGGGCGTCACGCGGCATGTAAAGAGACGGCCCGGTAGGAGGGCATTTGGAAGACGTCTTTGTCGGACGAGAACCGGAGCTGTCGAGGTTTGCCCAGATAATGGACGAGGTGCGCCGAGGCCACCCCTGGTTGGTCACGGTGGAGGGTGAGCCGGGTATCGGCAAGACCGCTCTGGTGAGGCGCTGCGTCGCCTCGGCCGGTCGGCGCGCGCTCTGGGCACGGTCCGACCCAGCCGAGTCCGATGTCGAGTACGGCGTGGTCGAGCAACTCGTGCGCCGGGTCGAGGCCAGGGTCCTCGGCCGCTACCCACTGCTGACAGGAGGCTCGGGAACGGCGCCATCGTCGTTTGCGGTGGGGGCCGAGCTCCTCGGCGTGGTTGGCGACCTTCAAAGCGACGGGCCTGTGCTGATGGTGATCGACGATGTGCAGTGGGCCGACCGCGGTTCCGTCGAGGCGCTGTCGTTCATGCTCAGGCGCCTGGCCGTCGACCAGGTCCTCGTAGTTGCCGTCGTCCGCAGGGACGGCAGCCCATTGAGTGGGCCCAACGCCCGGATGCTCGAGAGTGTTGACCAGCGCCTGCGCTTGTCATTGTCGGGGCTAAGTATTGACGACGTGGCGCCGCTGGCTGCGGCCCTCGGGGGCCCCGAGCTGCGGCCCGACGTCATCCAGAGCTTGTACGACAGCACCGGCGGGAACACCCTCTACTTGCAAACGGTTTTGAGTGACCGGGACGGCCTCGAGCGGCTCGGGCCTGCGCAGGTGCCGGTCCCCGAGTCGTTGGCCGCAGCCATCGCGGACCAATTGGCTTCGATGCCGGCGGAAGCTCGGTTATTGCTCGAGTCCCTCGCCGTGCTGAACGTGCGCATACCGTTGGCCCGGCTGGGCGATGCCGCGCACGTAGTCTCGCCCAGCTCGGCGATCGAGCCGGCGGTCAAGGCCGGGCTGGTCGACTGGTGGCCGCACGAACCGACCTGTCCTGTGGTCCTTCGTCACGCCCTGCAACGAGACGCCATCTACGCCAGCCTGCCGGCGGCGAGGCGACGTGAGTTGCACGCTCGAGCCGTTGGGCTCGTCGACGACGCAGCTTCGTGGTCGCACCGGGTTGCCTCCCTCGACCGTCCCGATGAGGAGCTCGCCGCTCAGCTGGAAAGCCTTGCCGCCCAGGACGCCGCCAGAGGCCAGCTGGCGCAAGCGGCCACTCATCTGCAGTGGGCTTCGGACATCTCGCCGGCCCGGCCGGGCCGCGAACGGCGGCTCATGACCGCGGCCACCCATCTCATGTTGGTGGACGAAGCCCGAGGCTTGGCGTTGCGCCGGGTGGTCGAAGCGTCCGCGCCGTCTGCCTGGCAGCGCTGCGCCCTGGGAGCCATGGCGCTGGCGTCGGGCCAGCTGCTCGACGCAGAACTGCACCTTGAAGGGGCACTGGCCGAGACGAAGGCGGACCCCAGTTCCCAAGCGCTGGCCGCCATCATCGCCATCCGGTTGGCTCTTGCGTACGCGCTGTTGGGCGTAGGGGAGAAAATGATCGAGCTGAGCGGCTGGGCTTTAGCCAGCGGGTACCTTGACGCGGCGGCCGAGAGCC
Organism: Acidimicrobiales bacterium; assembly: GCA_030039575.1. Taxonomy (GTDB): domain Bacteria; phylum Actinomycetota; class Acidimicrobiia; order Acidimicrobiales; family Palsa-688; genus Fen-671. The sequence continues at coordinate 2,589 of JASHVH010000328.1, forward strand.
GGGCACGGGGCCTGCATGCGGTCGGCGTCAGCCACCTGGGCGGCCCGCGCGCCGCGTTGGCTGAGCTGGCGCACCTGGGCCCCGACCCGGGGCGAGTGGAAGCCGTCGACGGTGATGCTCTAACGTTCCGGGGCTTTGCCCACCTCCTCGCCGGAGACCTGGCTAGAGCAATTGGCGACCTGTCCGCCAGCCACAGGTTGGTCCGCAAGGGCGCTGCGTTCACCACCGGCGTGCGGGCCCATTTCTATTTGTCCCTGGCACAGTACCTGGCTGGAGCGTGGGACGATGCGGTGCTCACGGCAGAACAAGGTCTCATGGCCGCGGCGGTCCGTCCCCACCCCTATGACTTGCCGCTATTGCATCTCGCTTCAGCCTGCGTGCCGGCCGGGCGCGGCGCCAGCGAGGAGGCCGAGCGGCACGCGCAGCTGGCGGCCGAGGCGGCCCAGGACCTCGACTACGGCCAAGAACGACTGTCCGTGGCAATGGCGCGAGCGTTTGTGGCGCAGGGGGCGGGTGATTACGCGGGTATGGTCGATGCGCTCGGGAGCTGGCAGGACGACGCGGTCCTCGACCACCGGAGCCGACTTTACGGGGTTTTGTGGAGGCCTTTGCTGGTCGAGGGCCTGGTCGGTACGGGACGTCTGGAAGAAGCCGGTGTGGTGCTGGCGGCCCTGCGCGCGCAGGTTGACCAGGTTGGCTACCTGCAGCCGGCTCTGGCCTGGCTTGAGGGATGGCTGGCCGAAGAGCGGGGAACTCCTCAGGTCGCCCGGGAGATCTACGAGGCCGCTGAGCAGAGTGCCAGTACCGAATGCCCGGTTTACACGGCTCGGTTGCTGATGGCCTATGGTCGCTTGTTGCGCCGGACCTCTCAGCGCAGGTTGGCCGTCGAACAGTTGCGACGGTCCAACCAGCTGTACATTTCTCTTGGCGCCGCCCCCTTTATCGCCCAGACCGAGGCGGAGCTGGCGGCGTGCGGGCTGTCTCAAGGGCCGGCTCAGAAGCGGTCCGTCCTGGAAATGACCAAGCGCGAGAGCGAAGTGGCGCGGCTTGTCGCCCAACGGATGACCAACAACGAAATAGCTGCCGAGTTGTTTATCACCCCCACCACCGTCGAGTACCACCTGGGCAACATCTACGCCAAATTCGGGGTAAAAGGGCGGCAGCAGTTGCGTCGAGCCCTCGCCAGCGCAGGCCAGCCCGCCCTCGTCTGAACCTTTAGCGCTACGACCAAGGGCCCAGCTCAAGTGTTGCCGGGGCTGCACCACGCCCGGAAAGCCACGCCACCAGGTCGTGAATACCGTCCCGTTGGCGTACGCGACCGGGCACAGTGGCCAGGATCATGGGTAATTCCCACTCCACATATTCCTCGGGCCAGTCGGTGGGCTCGTAGCCCATCCCCAGATCCACGTGGTGCATTTCGACTTCGCGCAGCCGTCGTGAAGGGCTGGCAATGGTGGGCCAATGGTCGCTCCCCAGCAGGTCGTGATGCGGCCAGCCGGCGGTGGCGCTACGCGCCCAGGTCTCTTCCAATTGCTCCGTCGCGGCGCTCATATCGGAGACAATCTCGGCGGCTGGCCGTGTTGACCCTTCAGCGATCTCGGAAGCCCGCTGCGCCGGCCCTCCCGGGTAGCGGGGTAAGTCCTCTCCTCGCAGGGCCGCCTCCAACCGCCGCACATGCCCGTCGGCATTACGAGCGATATGGGTGAGGACGTGGGCGACCGTCCAGCCCGGCAGCCGGCTCGGCCGGCGGACTTGCTCGTCGGTAACTACGGCCACGGTCGAAAGCAAGCGGGAGTGCGCGGCCTGGCAGAGGCCAATGGTGTAGGCGGGGTCGGCCGCTAGATCTTCTCGCACGCGTACAGCCTGTCACAGAGCCTCGACGTCGCGTTGAGGCACAACCCCTGTTAGAGCCGTGTTACCACGGCGCCCCTACCGTCGGTTGTATAACTACGGTGAGGCAACCCGGGGCGCCGAGCGATCGGTCAAGGACGGACGTGACCGAGCGGCGACGGCAAAGCCTGAGATGGCTTGGCTCGCAGCGAAATACCGTGGTTGCCCTGCTCACGCTGGCCGGCCTCGGCCTTATCATGGGGGCCTGCGGGGATGCGTCTTCGAAGGGCGTCGCCAGCTTGAGCCACAAAACATCCACCACTGCCGACGCGGGTGCGACAGTGACGACGTTGCCCCCTGGGTACTCTGTCCAGAAGCACCTTGAGGAATCGATCAGGTTCTCCGAGTGCATGCGCTCGCACGGCGTTCCCAACTTCCCCGATCCCAATAGCTCAGGCGGCTTCGAGTTCAGCTCGAGTAGTGGTCTCAACCCCGGCAACCCTAGGTTCCAAACCGCGCAAAGCGCTTGCCAGAAGTACCAGGGCCCGAGGCCCTCGGCCGCTCAGCAGGCCCAAGCGGAGCAGCAGGCGCTCGCCTTCTCGGCCTGCATGCGTGCCCACGGCTTACCCAACTTCCCTGACCCCACCTTCGGGCCCAACGGAGCGATCAACAGGAACTACGGGCCGGGCAATGCCAACCCGGGCAATATCAACCCCAACTCACCTGCGTACCAGGCCGCCATCAAGAAATGCAACCCGTGAAGAGGCGATTGTGGTCAGTTCTCGGGACTGCAGCTCGAACTGGTGGCCGGGTGGACAGGTCTGGGGGCCTAACGGCAACCCGTTGCGCTTCCGGGCAAAAAATCCCCGAAACCGCGACCGGGTGGTCTTCCTGCGCCCAGGTCGGCTCACAGCGCGAGCCACCGAACAAGTTGCGAAGAGTCTGTGAAGGCACGACTACCCAAAGTGTCTATACCTAGTCCTCGTTTACCTCGTCCCCGTTCG
>JASHVH010000329.1 GCA_030039575.1 Acidimicrobiales bacterium
TGGCGGGCGAGATGGCGCGCCTGGCCCGGGTGGCCCACAAGGTGGTGTGGGTCAACCCGCTGAAGGGTTCTCCGGGTACGCCCCGTTGGCCCGGGGTATGGCTGCCGCCCTTCCCTTTATCGACGATTTCCTGGAGGGGCATTCACTGTCGTCCCTCGAAGCGCTGGCCGGGCTGGTCGGCGATGAGTGAACATGCAAAGGTGTGGTTCAGGTGAGGGAGGTCATCGCCCAGGTTGAGCGTTGGCGCCAGGGAGGCCGGCGCGTAGCCCTGGCCCGGGTCGTCGGCGTGGACGGGTCGGGGCCGCGCGAGGCCGGGGCGACGATGGCGGTGAGCGAGGACGGCGAAGTAGCTGGATCCGTCTCGGGTGGGTGCGTCGAGGGCGCCGTTGTCACCGAAGCTCTGGCTGCCCTGGAGGCGGGGGCGGGGGCCCGACGATGCTCATTCGGGTACTCGGACGACGAGGCTTTCGCAGTGGGGCTCACTTGTGGCGGGACCGTTCACCTGTTGGTCGACCCGGAGCTGCCGGGTGTCTACGACGACCTGCGGGACGCCATCCAGCGGTCGGAACCGGTGGCCCTGGCCACTGTTACCGACCTGCGTGACGCCCCCGGCGGATGGTCCGATGACGATTGCGCCGGCCCGGACGAACGCAGCAACGGCGGCGCCGGTACCCGGCTCGGTGCTTGCTTGCTCGTCAGGGAGGACGGCAGCTCCGCCGGCACTCTCGGGGAGGCCCACCTTGACGAGGTCGTCCGCCGGGATGCCACCGGCGCCCTGGCCAGCGGGCTGTCCGCCACCCGGCACTACGGGCCGACCGGAGAGGCGCGGCAGCGGTCGGTCGAGGTGTTCATCGAGGTGTTCGCCCGCCCGCCCCACTTGATCATCTTCGGGGCCGTCGACTTCACGGCCGCGCTGGCCAGGCTCGGCAAGGTGCTCGGTTACCGGGTCACGGTGTGCGACGCCCGGCCGGTGTTCGCCACCGCCGTTCGCTTCCCCATGGCCGACGAGGTGGTCGTGGACCGGCCGGAGCGTTATTTGCAGAAGGTGGCCGCCGATTTAAGCGCCCGGGACGCCATCTGCGTCCTCACCCACAATGCTCAGTTCGACGTGCCTGCCATCGTGGCCGCGCTGTCGACAAAGGTGGGGTACCTCGGGGCCATGGGTTCGAGGCGGACCCAAGCCGACCGCCTCGCCCACCTTCAGGCGGCGGGTGTGAGCGCCGGCTCGCTCGAGCGGTTGATGGCGCCGATCGGCCTCGATATCGGGGCACGCACCCCCGAGGAGACCGCCGTCGCCATTTGCGCCGAGATCATCGCCCTGCGGACGGGCCGGCCCGGGTTATCGCTCCGCGACCGGACGGGGCCGATCCACTAGACGTGTGGGGGGCGATTTTTGGCCGGCGCCGCCTGGCCGGGCCCGGCGCGCAAGCGCCGTGCCCGGTTTGTACGCAGAAACCGCAACAAACTCGCCAAAGCGGGCCGGCGCTGACGAGCGACGCCTGCAGGAGGGGCCCGGCGCAGAAGCGCCGTGCCCGGTTTGTACGCAGAAACCGCAACAAACTCGCCAAAGCGGGCCGGCGCTGACGAACGACGCCTGCAGGAGGGACAGGAGAGAGTGGTCATGGAGCTGACGAACGACTTCACGGTAGAGGTCCCGGTCGAGCAGGCCTGGGAAGTCCTCACCGATATCGAACGCATCGCGCCCTGCATGCCGGGGGCCGAGCTGCGGGAGGTAGAAGGTGACGAGTACCACGGCGTCGTGAAAGTCAAGGTGGGGCCGATCACGACGGAGTACAAAGGCAAAGTCACCTTTCTCGAGCGGGACGACGCCGGGCGTCGTGCGGTACTGAAGGCCCAGGGGCGCGAGTCGAGAGGCCAGGGGCACGCCAGCGCCACTATCACGGCCGCCCTCGAACCGTCGGGGACCTTCACCCGGGTGTCGGTCGTCACCGACCTTACGATCACCGGCAAGGTGGCCCAACTCGGCCGAGGGGTCCTGGCGGACGTGAGCAACAAGCTCATGTCGGAGTTCGCCGAGACCCTCGAGGCCAGGTTGTCACCGTCGAAGACGGCTGAGAACGAGGTGGCGGAGGCCGGGCCTGTGGAGGCCAGGCCGAAGGGAGAAGGGCCGAAGGGAGAAGGGCCGGCGGGAGCGGGACCGGTGGAGAGCGGAGTGGCGGAGGCCGGACCGGCCGTTGGGGTGCCAACCTCGGTGGCGAGCCACGGCCACGGTGCTTCCGGAGAGGGAGGGGCCCGAGAGGTCGGCCGGCCGGACGTAATGCCGGTCGACCTGACCAAAGTGGCCGGCCGGTCGGTGCTGAAGCGGGCCCTGCCGGCCGCCGTCGTCCTGGTGGCGGTGACGGCGACGTGGTTATGGATGAGCCGCCGCCGGCGGGCCGGTCAGCTGATGTTGCCGCCCCGCTGACGGGGCCAGACGGCCAGACGGCCAGACGGCCAGACGGCCAGACTGTGAACCCGCCGTCACGTAGCCCGCAAGAGGTCGTCCTTGGTGTCGATGTCCAGCGGGTCGCCGCGGCATGGCACCTCGACGACCAGGTCGGGCCGGGCGCGCATGAGCGTCCTGGCGCCCTCGTCGCCGGTAACCGGCAGCTCGTCCCATACGGCCTGGGCCAGCTTCACCGGGTTGCGCCGGCGGCCCTGGTACGTGGCGACGGCGATGACCGCAGGGCTGGCCGCCACCGCCCGCCAGGACTCCGGCTCGATGAGGGGTTGGTCACCGAGGCCCACGACGAGCGCGTCGAACCCTCCCGACTTTGCCGCCGAGATGGCGGCCTGAAGAGAAGTGGCCTGACCGTCCGCCCAGTCCGGGTTTTCGACCAGGGTGGCTGTGCCCGGGAGGAGGCCGGCCAGGTCGGCCGCCCCTGTGACGACGAACGTCGCCCCGAGCCGCGCCGCCAGCGCGTGCTCGATGGCCCAGAGCACCAAGGGGCGGCTGCGGAACGGGACAAGTAGTTTCGCCCCCGGCTGCCCTTCGTCGTACCGGCGGCCGCCACCGGCACACAGGACTGCCGCCGCCACGCCCGGGAAGGCCTGCTCGGCCCCCGGGCCCTCGGTCAGGACGTGCGGGGTGGCCACGGTCGGAGACGTTAATCACTGGTCCCGCAAGCGCACATCTCGGGCGTGCTCAACGAGCCCCCGGAACCCGGCAACGGCAGGTGACGTATACCATGAGGCGACGGGTCTCTTGGGCCCGTTTTGCTCGATCTGTACGGCAAACTTTGAAGAAATCAGGTGGTGCAATGGGCGCAACGTGGGACCCGATCGACCCGGCCTTTCGGGCCGACCCCTACCCGGCCTACAGGGCCCTGCTCGAAGAAGCACCCCTCTTCGAAAGTCCCTACGGGCTGCTTATCGTGTCCCGCTACGAGGACTTAATGACGATCCTGCGCAGCCCCGGCACCAGCAACGACTTCCGCAAGTCGCCGCGCTTTGCGCCGGCCGTGGAAGACGAGGAAGTCACCCCATCGTTCCTTTTTCTGGACCCGCCCGACCACACTCGTCTCCGCGGCCTGGTCAACAGGGCCTTCACGCCCCGGAGGATCGAGCAGTTGCGGCCGCGTGCTCAACAGATCGCTGACGAGGTTTTCGACCGGGCCGCGGCTGCGGGAGGCCTGGAGGTCGTCGGCGACCTCGCCTTCCCGCTCCCGGTACTGATGATCTGCGAACTCCTCGGCGTCCCGGCGGAGGACGTCGACGAGTTCAAGGAGTGGTCGGCTGCCACCGCAAGAGGCCTCGACCCCAGTTTCACCTGGCCACCCGGCATGCTCGAACGCTTCATCGAGCTGAGGAGCCGGGCCTTGGACTACTTCGGCGACCTGATCGCCCGGCGCCGCCGGGAACCCCGGGACGACCTACTGTCCGGGCTGCTCGAGGCGGAAGAGCAGGGTGACCGGCTCAGCGAAAGCGAGGTGTTCAGCACTTTGAACCTCCTGCTCATAGCCGGGCACGAGACGACGGTGAACCTGATCGCCAACGGGGTGCTGGCTTTCGCCCGCTACCCCGAACAGTTCGCACGGGTACGGCAGGACCCGGCTCTCATCCGGAGCGCCGTCGAAGAGGTCCTCCGCTTCGACCCTCCCGTCCACATGATGGGCCGCCTGCCGGTCGAGGACATCGAGATCTCATGCGGGACGGTCCCGGCCATGGCGGAGCTGGTCATGTTGCCCGCCGCCTCGGGCCGGGACCCGGACCAGTTCAACGACCCGGACACGTTTGACGTCACCCGCGCCGATAACCGGCACCTCGGTTTTGGGTTCGGGATCCATCATTGCCTGGGGGCCCCGCTGGCCCGCCTGGAAGCGCAGGTCGCCCTCGGCACTCTGGCCCGGCGCTTCGGTTCGGTCGACCTCGTCACCGACCCGCCGCCCTATAAGGACAACATCGTGCTGCGGGGCGTAGCCTCTCTGGAGGTGAGGCTCAACGGCCAGTAAGGTCCGTTGGGCCCGAGCCTGACGACGGCACCGGGCCAAAGGCACCTTGTTGCAAGCGTTTTTGTGGGCGTGCGCTGGAGCAAGTTCGCTGTCAGGCGGCCGGCGTGCAGGACAGAGGCCGGGGCACCAGGTCCATCAAGGGCTCCGTGCGGTGCATCGTCACCTCGTC
>JASHVH010000330.1 GCA_030039575.1 Acidimicrobiales bacterium
TGGGGGATGCAGATTATGCCGACTATATACGGCGGGTACAGGCGGGTGACGAGAGCGAGTTCGTCAAGAACTCCGAGGACGCTGCCGCAAAGTGGTCTGGCAGGCGTGCCGAGGATATGCCTGACAACTTCACGTGCCAGGCCGACCGCGAGTGCATGACCGGGGAGTTCGCTGAGTGGTTGGCCGCCCAATTCAGGGCCGCTTCCGCAGGGGTCGAAGGTTACAGGGAAGACTATTTCGCTTTCTACCATGACTGGGGCTTCAGGGTGGCGCGGGCGCGCAGGGTCGCCATCTGGCACGGGGCCGAGGACGGGAACGTCTCGGTGGCCAAAGGTGTCTGGCTCGCCGACCACATACCGGACGCGGAACTGCACATCCTCCCACATGAAGGCCACGTGTCCGTCGGGCTCCGGTTCCGCGAGATTTTTGACGACCTGATCTCGCGGTCACAGGCGGGAAAAGCGTCAGAGACATAGGGGCCGGTCCGACCGGCGGCTAGAGGCTTATTTCGAATTGGCCGTGCGCGACCCGTTCGCCCTGCTGAGCGCCTAGGGGACGCCCGGGTCGGGTCGAGCCACGAGCTGTGACCGGCGCTCGTCACAGGCGGCGACCGCATGCCACGGGCCTCCGGTAGTCAGAGTGCCAGCCCCTGGCTTGCCCCTGCTAGCGTCTCGCGCTGCTCCTTCCGGGGCTCGACCTCGTAGCCGTATTGTTGCGAGCAGTGCGGCGCTCACGCCGAGCTGAGGAACCCGCTGGGGGACAGGTCTGGGGCTATGCAGGGTTTGTGAGATCGAGGTCGGAACCTGGGTCGTTGCTCATGACCGCCATGCGGTGACAGAAGTCACGAAGCCCAAACTGGGCCAACCGACCTTGACACCGAGAGTTGGCGCATCTATTGGTCGACAGTTCCCCGCATCTAGAAAGGGAGTTACCAGCCATGCTCACGCTTTGGCCTCTTGGCCGGAAAGGGTCGCCCTTCCTAGGAGGGACAAGGTAAATGCGAAGAGAGAGGCCTTTGGCAATGACGCCGAGGCGCGGGTGGAGACGTGCCAAGCTGGTAGCAAGTTCCCTCGCGTTGACGTTGGGGGCCTTCGGTACCGTAGCCACCGTAACTGCCCTGCCCGCCTTCGCCCAGGTTACAAGTAACCCCTACACGATCGGTACCCCGTCCGGTGCGGTCACCAGTCTCAGTGTCTCTCCGACAACCGGGCTTTCGTGGGCGGTCACCAGCTACACGCTGACGTTCGTATCCCCAAGTGCCGTGGCGGCGGGGGGCACGATCACCATTGGTGACTCGACTGGTAACACAGTCTCGGGCACGGCCACCGGTGTAACCATCGTCTCGGGCTCGTGCCTCCAGAGCGGGGGCGGGACCACGAGCACAACGAACGCCTTGGTGGTCACGCTCAATTTCACGGGTTGCTCTTCCGGGATAGCGGCGGGGGCGACCGTCTCCCTCGGGTTCAGTGCCACCAACCCCAGTTCGAACTTCAACTTCACCGTTGCCACGAGCTCTGACGCCACCGCGACGTACGCGCCGACTATCACGGTGACCAGTACGCCTCCGACGGTGGCAGCCGGCAGCCTTTTGCTCGGGGTCCCCACGGCTTACACCATCTACGACGTGGGCGCTACCACGGCTGGCGGTGCGTCGTGGCGCACCTTGTTGGGCACGGCTCGTGTGCTCAAGGTGAAAACGCCGGACGCCAACCTGAAATTCCACAGTCGTCCGAGTAGCTTCTCGGTCACGTTTGTTGGTACCGCCGCGACCGATCTCGTCACTGCTGTCTCAGGGGGCGGTACGAATAGCGTCGAGTTGACCCTGGCGACGGCCATTCCGTCAGGCCGTGCGGTCAATATCGTCGCCTTGGGCACAAACCCGGCCGTTGCGGCACGCGACGTGACGATGACGATCACACCCGGCAACGTCTCGAGCGGGGTGTTCACAGCGAACGGGAGCGCGCTGACGACGTCCAACAGCCTGGCCTTCGGCCAACCGGCTGTGAGCGCCGTGACGTTGGCGATCTCACCTCTGGTCTCAGGTGCTTCGGCCACGTACACAATCACCTTCAAGGCCACGACAGCCGTAGCCGTGGGGGGCACGATCAGCCTCACCGAGACCGCTGGCCCGACCAGCTTCACCGGCATCAGTGGGGTCGTTGTGTCTGACGCCACGTCGAACTGGAGGTTTGTCACGACGACACTCGGTTCGAGCTCAGGCCTGGCGATCACGCTGCAAGATGCGATCGCGACCGGGGACGCCATCACGATCAACGTCGCGGGGGTGACCAACCCCGGTGCCGGGACCTACGCCGACTTCACGGTCGGCACGTCAGGCGACATGGTGCCGGTGTTGGCGCCGTCTTACACCATCAGTGCCAGTGGCACCCCCGGCGTGATCGTCGAACCCAACCCCATCACCGTGGGGTCTTTAGCGACGTACACCGTCACGGGGCTGTCCGCTACCAACGGCATATCCGGGGGCACGATTGGGTCGCCGGCCAACTACATAACACTGACGGCCCCGACTGGGACGGTGTTCCCCGACAGCGCCGGTTCGTACGTGATCACGGACTCCACGACCGCGTCGGGTTCGGGGGCAGTGGGCACCATTATCTGGAACAGCCCGGGCACATCGGTGACCATCGTCCCGCCCAACAGCATCAACTTGTTTGACGGTTTGACCATCACGATCAACGACGTCATCAACCCGAGCACCTCGAGCAGTGCCTATAGCATTACGATCAGCGGGCCCGTCAACGAGCAGAGCGTTGCCGTTCCCTTCCCGAGGGCCAACGTCACTTTCCCGAACGGAGCTCTGGTCAACTTCGCCGGCACTATCTACGTATTTGCTGGAGGGCACCCGTTTGGGATACCGACACCGACGATCCTGAACAAGGTCCAGGCCGTCGACCCGGCCGTCCCGCAAAATGCCCTCGCAGGTGAGGTCGTACCGACGGCTGGCGCCCGTAGCGGCACCTTGCTCAGCACGTACGCCGTCAACGGCAACGCGACGATCTACGTAGTGGGTACGGACGGCGACCTCCATGGCTTCTCGACACCGAGGCAGATCAGCTCCTTCGGTTACGACACTCGCTACACCGTGACGACTAACAACTATGGTGGCATGACGCTGGGCAGCACAGAAGGGCAACTTGGCTCACGCAAGGGCGATGCCTACGCCACCGCCTCTGACGGGGCCATTATCGATTCCTCGGGCACGTACTTCACTTTCTTGGGCGGTCGTGCCTTCGGC
>JASHVH010000331.1 GCA_030039575.1 Acidimicrobiales bacterium
TGACGCCTCGCGCCACCCAGTGCCGTGTCGTCTTGGCCCGCATTTTGGCCCGACGGTTGAGCTCACATTCTCCAGATGATGCTCTTGCGGCGGGTGTCCCCAAGTCGCTTCGAGCTGTCTGGCCTGCTGCTCGCAACCGTCTACGAGGCACACCCCGCTGCTGAGGCCGAGCAATCGGGCGCGCTCCAGAGCCATACTGCGTAATCCGGCGGAAAACGGACACTGGTTCCGGCGCAAAGCGGACAACGTTCCGGAGTTATCCGGACAAGGTTCCGGCTGAAAGCGGACACCTCATGAGCCTCAACGGCTAGGCGGCGTCCTGGTCCACCGAGGTGGGCAGGTGGCCCTCTTGACTAGTTACACCCGTGTAACTAAAGGAGGGCCACTTGCCCAGGAAGAGGCTAACCATGAGGAAGATCCGCGAGGTCCTGCGGCTGAAGGCCGCCGGGTTGAACATCCGTGAGGTGGCCGAGGGCACCGGCTCGGCGCGCACGACCGTGTACGAGTACCTGGTGCGGGCCGAGGGGGCCGGGCTGTCCTGGCCGTTACCAGACGACATGGACGACGAGGCGCTGGAAGCCCGCCTGTTCCCCCCGGCCACGGCCGAGCTGGCCCGGCGCCGGCCCGTGCCCGATTGGAGGGAGGTCCGCCGGGAACTTGGCAGCGGCAAGCACGTGACGCTGCGGCTGTTGTGGCTGGAGTGGAAACAAGGCCACCCCGACGGCTGGGGCTACAGCCAGTTCTGCTGGCACTACGACCACTGGCTCGGCCGCCAGGACGTGGTCATGCGGCTCAGCTACCCGGCCGGCGAGAGGATGTTCGTCGACTTCAGCGGGGACAAGGTGCCCGTGACCGAGGCCAAGACAGGCGAGGTCACCCAGGCCGAGGTCTTCGTGGCCGTCCTCGGCTGTTCGGGGATGCTCTACGTGGAGGCGACAGGGGACCAGGGGTTAGGGAGCTGGCTCATGGCCCACGTGCACGCCTTCGAGGCCTATGGGGGCGCCCCGGTCGCGACCACCCCCGACAATTTGCGCTCGGGCGTCACCAAGGCCTGTTATTACGACCCGGAAATAAATGCCAGTTATGCCGACCTGGCCCGTCATTACGGCACCGTGATATTGCCGACCCGGACGGCAAAACCTCGTGACAAAGCCGCCGTCGAGGCTGGTGTGCTGGTCGTCGAACGCTGGGTGCTGGCCCCGTTGCGCAAGTGGCAGTTCTTCAGCTTGGCCGAAGTCAACAAAGCCATTAGGCAGAAAGTGGCCGAGGTCAACCAGCGGCCCTTCCGGGGCGAGCCCGCATCACGCCAAGAGCTCTTCGAGGAGCTGGAGCGCCCGGCCCTAAAGCCGTTGCCGGCCCGGCGTTACGAGCTGGCCGAGTGGAAAAAGGTCACCGTCAATATCGATTACCACGTCGAGCACCATGACAGTCACGGCCGTCATTATTACTCGGTCCCCTACACGCTCGTGCACCAACGCCTTGAGCTACGGGCCACCAAAGCCACGGTCGAGGTCTATAAGGGCAGCCGCCGGGTGGCGAGCCACCCCCGGGAGCACGGCCGGCGCCGCTACATAACCGACCCCGCCCACATGCCGCCCTCCCACCGCGCCCATCTCGAGTGGACGCCGTCGCGTCTTGTCTGTTGGGCCAGCACCGTGAGCCCCCACGCCGCCGCCCTGGCCGAAAAGATGCTCGCCTCCCGGCCTCACCCCGAGCACTCCTACCGGGCTTGCCTAGGTCTCATGGCCCTGGCCAAGCGTTACGGCAACGAGCGCCTGGGGGCGGCGTGCCAGCGGGCACTGGCCTCGGGGGCCATTTCCTACACCTCGGTCAAGTCCATCCTGGCCCAGAACCTGGACCGGGCCCCATTGCCCGTGGTGTCGCCCGCCCCGGCGCCGGCCGAGCACGAGAACCTGCGCGGGGCGGGCTATTACACCGACGATGCCGAAAAGGAGGCCTAAAAGCCATGTTCGCCAACCAGACCATCGAGAAATTAGAGGCCCTCGGGTTGCACGCCATGGCCGCCGGCCTCTCCGAGCAACTGGGCGCCCCGGGCACCTACGACGAAGTGCCCTTTGCCGACCGGTTGGGCTTGCTGGTCGACAAAGAGGCCGACGCCCGCGACAGCCGGCGATTGGCCGCCCGGTTGAAAGCAGCCAAACTGCGTTACCCGGCGGCCGTCGAGGACATCGACTTCCGCTCGCCTCGGAGCCTCGACCGCTCGGTGGTATTGGCCTTGGCCCAGGGGGCATGGGTGCGAGAGCACCACAACGTGCTCGTCACCGGGCCGACTGGCTGCGGCAAAAGTTTCCTCGCCTGCGCGCTGGCCAACGCCGCTATCCGCCAGGGCCATACTGCGCTTTACCTGCGCACGCCGAGGTTATTGGACGACTTGGCCCTCGGGCGGGCCGACGGCCGCTATGCCCGCACGCTTTCTCAGACCGCGCGCGTCGGCGTCCTCGTGCTCGATGACTTCTTGTTGTCCCCGGCGCCGGCCGAGGCCTGCCGGGACCTGTTGGAAGTGGTGGAGGACCGCTCCGGGTTGCGCTCGACGGTCGTGGCTAGCCAGCTGCCGGTGGACAAGTGGCACCCCTCGATGGCCGACCCCACGTTGGCCGACGCTGTCCTGGACCGCGTCTGCCAAGCCGCCCACCGCATCGCGCTGAAGGGTGCCTCGATGCGCAGACGCCAGCCGGGCAACGAGGAGCCCGGCAATACGTAACAGTTCGCGCCTACCAGACGGGCCCCCAAATGACCAGCCTTCGCAACCCCGTCCTGTGTGCGCCTGCTTGCACCACGGTCGTCACCGCGACGGGCTGAGGGACCACGTCGTAACCTGTCAAGTGGCTCGGCCCACCGCGACTGAGCCACTTGACAACCGAACACAGACCATCGCCACCGCCTGTCCCCTCTGGCTTGTCCGCTTTCGGCCGGAACCGCGTCCGCTTACAGCCGGAACAGGTGTCCGGAATCACTGGAATGCGCACGCGCCCCGTAGACACCGAAGTTGTCATCGAAGACCTTGGAGATCTCCTCCCTCAACTCGGCGTCGCGCCGGGCCCGGCGGCAGGGTGGGCGTCTCTTGGCTGAGTACTAGCTCGACGGGGCGACCTGCAGTGCCCTGCAGATCGGCTCGACCCCGAAACGGCCCCGGTGGGCATCGATGTAGGCGTTTACTTCTTCGGCCGGCGGTCGAGCTCCGCCCCGAAGAAAGCCGCGGCTGACTTCAGGATCTCGTTGGCCGGGCGGAGCTCTTTGTTCTCCCGCTCGAGCTCGGCGATGCGCTCGCGGTCCGACTTAGCCCTCCCCCGTCGGCTGCCGTGCTCGACTTCAGCCTCTATGACCCACCGGCGCAGGGTCTCCCGCTGGAGGCCTAGCTGGGCCGAGATGTCGGTATAACCGCCGTCGTCCAGGCCTCGGGCCTCACGCCACTCCATGACCAAACGGACCGCCCGCTCCCTCAGCTCGTCGGGGTACAGCCTCGGTCTTGCCATGTGCTCCATCCTCTCTGCTCGGAATGGAGCCTCCGCGGATCCCGGGGCGGTTCACCCGTGTCTGCCCTGGACGTCTCGATCCAGGCTCAGATCCTCAACCTGATGAAAGACCTTCAGGCTCGGCACCACCTGACCTTCGTCCTCATCTCCCACGACCTGGCCGTCGTCCGGTACGTGGT
>JASHVH010000332.1 GCA_030039575.1 Acidimicrobiales bacterium
GGAGATCTGAGCACTGAAGTGGTCGTTCAAACGGCTGGAGATCGGCGTCGGCTTATCAGCCGCATCCAGTCGGTTCAACCGCGACTCGGTCAGTGCCCTTCCAAGTTCCCATAGTGCGAGAGGGCACCCTTGCGTTTCATTCACGATTCGTTCTGCGACGTCTTCAGGTACCGGCCGTTCGGCTACGATCCGTAGCAGCTCGGCCGCCGCATCGTTAGGCAACCCGGTAATTTCGAGCGTGGGAATTCCTGCCAAGTCGGGAGGGATCTCTGAGACGGCTCGAAGCCCGAAGAGCAGGGCGATCCCTTCCAACTGGAGACGACGCGCCACGAAGGCCAGCGCCTGCAGTGATTCCGTATCGATCCACTGGGCGTCGTCGACGATGCAGAGGAGACCTCCCTGGGAAGAACTCTCGATCGAGAGGAGGGTCAGCGCAGCGAGTGAGACCAAGAAGCGGTCTGGTGGCCCGCGATCGATTAGGCCGAAGGCCGACTCAAGCGCGGTTCGCTGCGGTGCCGGCAGGCGCTTGACGTGGTGGAAGCACGGCAACAGAAGACGATGGAGCGCAGCGAAGCCAAAGGATCGCTCGGTTTCTACGCCTGATATCCGGACAACCGGAAGGTCCGTGGAAGACGCAGTGCGGTCAAGCAAGGCCGACTTTCCCATCCCGGCATCCCCGAACACGACGATCGCCCCGCTCGTTCCCTTCTCGGCCGCGCCGAGCATGTTGTCGAGAATGCCGCGCTCATGGAGGCGATCGACAAAGCCGCAGTGGTCGACTAACGCGAAGACCTTGGCACCAGCAGCACCGATCGCGTCGGTGAGCTGACGGTCAGTTTCGCTGACCCCTATCGGGCTCTGGCCTTTCACTGTCCCGCCGACGGCAGGGCCACGGCCGGGGTGATGGTGGTCATTTGTCCTCCTCCAGATCGGCGTTCGCTCAAGCCTTCGTCCGCTCTCACTGTAACGATTCTGAAGGTCCAGTTAGCCCTGATGAAGACAAAGAAAGCCAGCGAAGCCGGGCCCCAAATCGTGGGTGCTCGAAGATGACGTTTGGTGGGCGCGAATACGATCGGATCGCACAATGGGTACGACCGCAAGCCAAGGCCTGTGGCATGGCCGGCAGGGCGCTCGACGTCTGCCGGCCAACGGGGGTGAGATCGAGCGGGCTTTGCCGCCGGAGGATTAGTTAGACGCCTGTCGGGCGGCCTGCTCTATCAACGCGACAACCGCTTGGGGCTGCGAGATGTAGATCGAGTGGCTGCCCGCCTCTTCGGCGACGGTCGCCCCGGCACGCTTAGCCATTGTCCGCTGCAGTGGCGGGGGGATCATGCGGTCATCGGTCGTCACCAGGTACCAGCTCGGATTGCTGCGCCAAGCCGGCTCGGTGATCTTGCCCTCCAGTGCCTCGACGCCCCAGGGGACCTGCGAGTCGGCCATGAAGGCGGCATCTGGCGCGGGGACGTCCGCCGCGAACGAAGCGGCGAATTTCCCACGGTCGAGGAACAGGAACCCGTCCTGCGGCGGCAGGATCGGCGGCAGCGGCCCGTTCGTGGGCAGGTCGGCCAGCAGCGTGCTCACGGACTCACCTGCGTCTGGCGCAAATGCAGCGATGTAGACGAGGCCGGCGACCCGGTCGTGGCGGCCGGCTTCGGTGATCACGGCTCCTCCGTAGGAATGGCCGACCAGGACCGCCGGCCCTTCCTGAAGGTCGAGCGCGTTGTGAGTGGTTTCGACGTCGCTGTCGAGCGACAGCGTCTGGTTCTGCACGACGCTCACGTTGAAGCCGTCCGCCTTGAGCAGGTCGTAAACACCCCGCCAGCCGGACCCGTCGACGAAACCACCGTGGACGAGCACGACGTTACGCACATCCGTCATAAATGACCTTCCTTTCACTGGTCGACCTCGGACGAGGCCGACTTGGTCATTTGTCGACCGTAGGTGTGCGTGCGTTGCTCGGGTGCCCGTCGCATGACGGTACCTTTACTTACTTTTACTTATCTCCTTACGTACTCAGCTTCGCGTGTCGTACGTAGGTCTCGCCATCGACGGCCGTTCGTGAGACTGCTCATGGCGGTCAGCCCGGGCGCTTCCGCTAACGGGCCGGGGCGCGAGCACAGTGCTCAGCTCGCCCCTGGAGGTGATCCCGAGCTTCGGGAACACCCGGTACAGGTGCGTGCTAACCGTGCGGTGCGAAAGGTACAGCCGCTGGCCGATTTCGCGGTTCGATAGGCCTTCGGCCGCGAGCTGCGCGATCTGCAGTTCTTGAGCGGTTAGTTGATCGCGTGCCTCGGGGACCCGGCGCCGGCTCCGTTCGCCTGACGCTCTCAACTCGCGCCGGGCGTGTTCGCTCCACCGTTGGCACCCAAGCGCGTCGAAGGTGTCGCGCGCGGCACGCAAAACAGCCCGCGACTCGGCAACCCGCTCTTGACGTCTCAGCCATTGGCCGTACGCGAGCTGGATCCTGGCGCGCTGGAACGGCCACCGCGTGAGGTCGCCCGCCAGCGCTGCACGGAACCGCTCACCGGCCTCGGCTGGCTCGGCGACCAGCGCCTGCGCATGTGCGAGGGCGAGGGCGGTCCAGGCGCCGGGCTGCCCCCCCGCCATGGCCTCGACCTGCGCCACTCGCGCACGAGCGGCGTCCAGCCGGTCGATGTGGACCGCCGCCTCAGCCAGGTCCGCGATCAACCAGGACGAGATTACGGGGTGGTACGCCGAATTGCCGGGGTCGAACAATCGCTCGGCGTACGCGTATGCGTCTGTGTGCCGGCCGGTCGCGAGCGCGGCCAATACCTTGCCGAACTGGGCGAAGGCGATGGTGATGTTCGCTCCCGTCGGCTCTGCCACCGCCTCCGCCCGCGCCGCCAGACGTTCCGCCCCCTGCTCGTCGCCGCGCATCGCAGCGACGAGCGAGATGGCGGTGTCGGCCGCGGCTGCCCACTGCGGTTCGGCGAGCTCCTCGGCGAGACGTCGTGCTTCTTCGCCGGCTGTGGTCGCCACTTCCCAGTCGCCGCGGCGGGCCGCCATGCACGAATAGAGAGATAGCAGCCGCGGCAGGTGCCCTAGCCGCCCTTCGTCCCGCAGCCCGTCCACCGCCGCCCTCAGGAAGTCGTTGCCCAGGTCGAATGCGCCCACGACAAGCGCGGCCGGGCCGAAGAACCGCGCCGCGTCCGTGTCTAGCCGCTCCTCCGCCGCTTCCCCGTTCAGGCGGGCCAGAACGCCGGCGGCGTGACCAGACGGATCTGCGTACGCGTGGATCGCGAACACGCGCGGGTCCTTGGAATTGGCGTCTCCCAGCCGATCTGAGGCGCCGATCAGGAGCTGTCTCGCTTCGGGGCCTGGGTCGACCCACCAGGCCCGTGAAGCGACCAGCCAAAGCAGGTCCACATGGAGGTCGTGGTCTCCTGCTGCTCCGGCTCGTTCCGCAGACGCGATCAGAGATGTGAACCGCCCGGCCCCGAGGACGGGACGGGTCACGGCCACCTCCTCGATCCACGTGACCCGGGCCCGCTCCAACTCGCCAAGGTCCAGCTGGTTGAGCTCGTGCAGCAGAGGTAGCAAAACGTTCGGCCGCCCCAGTTCGACAGCCAACTGGGCGGCGGAGAGCAGGCGACGGCTGTGGCTGGCCGGCTCACCGAGCACTGCAGCGCGTCTCATTGCCGATACCGCCACCGCGATGGCGCCTTGCCGCTGCGCCCGTGCTGCGGCCTGTTCGAGCTCGAGGGCAACCCCCTCATGCTCGCCTGACAGCAAAGCCGCCCGGTGCCAGGCCCGTCGGTCGGGTTGATCGGCCAGCACGTCAGCCAATGCGTCATGCACACGCCGGCGAACCTCCAAGCCGGCGCTCTGAGCTACCGCCGAGCGGATCAGCGGATGGCGGAAGCGGAGCGTATGCAGGTCGACATCGATGACCCGCGCCTGAACGGCGGGACCCACAACTTCGGGATCCAGAGTCTTTCCGGCGATTTCACTACCCGCGTTCAGGATCTCGCGTATTTCGTCTCCGTCGTCAAGTGCGGCCACCAGCAGGGCCAACCGAGTCTGGTCGGGCAGTTCGGAGACACGCGCAGCAAACGCACGCTCGAGACGCTCAGTTAACGGCAACGGGCTTGGTACCCATAGCTCTTCCTCGTGTTGGGCGACGACGACCGGCAATTCCAGCAGGGCGAGTGGGTTCCCGGCCGCTTCGCGCAGGACGCGGTTGCGCGCCGTGAGCGAGAGCTGGGGGGCGGACAAGTTGAGCAACTGTCCCGCCGCC
>JASHVH010000333.1 GCA_030039575.1 Acidimicrobiales bacterium
CGACCGCCTAACCGGCTACCGGGTCCCTCGCGACCTGTACGAGTTGCCCGACCCCGGGCTGGACGAGGACGAATTATTGGCGTTGAGCCTCGCCGTATCGGCGGTGGCGTTCGACGGCTCTGCTCGGGGCGCGGCCACGACCGCCCTGTGGAAGCTGGCCGCCGTCAGCGCCCAGGGGCCTGGTTCGGGCGGGTTAGCCGGCCCGCCTTTGGCCGACGTCCCCACCGACGAAAGAGTGGCCACCCTGTTTTCGGGCGTACAACAGCGCCGGGTGGCCCGCTTCGAGTACAACGGCTTGCCCCGGCGGGTCGACCCCTACCGGCTCTCGTACCGCCAGGGCCGGTGGTACCTGGCCGGCTTCGACCACGGCCGGGAGGGCGAGCGGCTGTTCCGGGTCGACCGTATAACGGGCGCAGTAGAGCTGGAGGAGGCGGCGGGACAGTTCCTGCGGCCGGATGGCGTGACTGCCGGCCCGCCGCCGCCGTGGCGGCTGGGGGAAGACGAAGAAATCGTCGTCGAACTGCGGGTGGACGCCAGCCAAGCGGAGTGGGTGCGTTCGCTGGCGGGCGAGGAGACGGTGGCCGGGACCAGCCGGGACGGTTGGGTCGACTTCAAGCTGCCGGTGACCAACCGAGCTGCTTTCCGTGGGTTCGTGCTCGGGCTGCTGGACCGGGCCGAGGTGACGGGCCCGCCAGAAGTGCGCGACGAGATCGTCTATTGGCTCTCGGACCTGGCGGGCCAAGGCGGCCAGGGGCAACGCCGCCAGCGCGGGGCAGAGCCCGGCACCACGAGCCCGGGGCCCCCTCGCCAGGGCCCCGACCGCCATGGCACAGTCGCCCGCCCCCGTTCGTGAGCCGGCCCAGCGCCGGGGAGCGGCTCGAGCGGCTACTGGCGATAGTGCCCTGGGTCGTCGCCCAAGACGGCCCCACGGTAAAAGAGACCTGCGAGCGCTTCGCCATATCGGAACGGGACCTGATCGCCGACCTGAACCTGCTGTTCATGTGCGGCGTCTACCCCTATACGCCCGACGCCCTGATCGAGGTGGACATCGACGGGGGAAGGGTATGGGTGCGCTTCGCAGACTGGTTCCGGCGGCCGCTGCGGCTCACCCCGCCCGAGGGGCTGGCGCTGGTGGCGGCGGCCCGCGCGTTGCTTGGAGTACCGCGCCCCGGGGCCCCCGACGAGCCGGGCGCCCTGGCGAGCGCCGTTTCCAAGCTGGAGATGGTCCTCGGCGCCGGAGGGGAGGAGGCGCTCGATGTGGAGCTGGGGGCGGCCTCGGCCGAAGTGCTCCGCACCTTACAGTGCGCCGGTAGCGAACACCGGAAGGTGCTCGTGGACTATTACTCGTTCGGTCGTGACGAGGTGGGGGAGAGGGTGGTGCGGCCGTGGCGGCTCTTTTCCTCGGGGGGCCATTGGTACCTGCTGGCGTGGTGCGAAAAGGTGGCCGATAGGCGGTTGTTCCGGGTCGACCGGGCCCGTTCCGCCGCCTTGCTGGACGAGCACTTCGACCCGCCCGATGATGTGGGCCCCGTCACGGTTTACGAGGGCAGGCCAGAGGACCCGCTGGTGGTCTTGGACCTCGCTCCTGGGGCGCACTGGGTGGCGGAGCGGTACCCAAACGAGGGGACCGTGGACATGGGTGACGGCATTGTCCGGGCCCGCCTTCGTGTCAGTTCCAAGGCCTGGCTCGAGAGGCTCCTCCTCCGCGCCGGGCCCGATGCGACCGTAGTCTCGGGCGCCGAAGGTGTACTACCGGCGGCGGCGCGACGCCTACTTGGGGTCTATGGACATGTAACCTAAAGGGAGTGACCCTGGCCGACCAAGAGCAGGACGAGCGCGCTTCTGCAGAGGGTAAGCCGTCAAAGTCCAGCGCCCGTCGGCACATGCTGGTCGAATGGGTCGTGATCGTGGTAGTGGCGCTGGTGGCCGCCCTGCTCATCAAAACCTTTGCCATACAGGCGTTTTACATACCTTCTCAGTCGATGGAGCCGACCTTGGTCCCCGGCGACCGGGTGCTCGTCAACAAGTTGTCGTACGACTTCCACTCCGTCCATACCGGCGACATCATCGTGTTCCGACGGCCCCCCAACGACACCACACCCGGTATCGACGACCTCATCAAACGCGTCATCGGGTTGCCGGGCCAGACGATCGACGTGAAGAACTGTGCCGTCTACATCAACGGGAAGGAACTGGCTCAGCCCTACCTGCCCAAAGGGTGGCAGAACCCGTCGTCGGAGTACTGCACGACCTGGACGTCAAACTTGCCCGACCCGTACACGGTCCCGAAGGGCTATTACTTCGTGATGGGCGACAACCGGAAGGACTCCTACGACTCTCGTTACTGGGGGCCGCTCCCGGCCAGTTACATAGTCGGCCGGGCCTTTGTCCGCATGTGGCCCCCCAGCCGCCTCGGGTTCCTTTAGCACCCGCCCAGCCTTCAGGCTCTGGGCCCTCAGGGTGCAGGGCCGCTGGCGCCCGGCCCTGCTCCTCATTGGCCACGCCACTGGTGGTCACCTCACCCGCTCGTGCGCGACGAGTGGTCGGCGAAGTTCTCGAAGGAACCGCGCCCCTGCTCAAGCGGTTTTGTGGAAAGCCGATATCACTGTGAGCGTTCCAGTTACCGGGGGCTCGTGTCCGGGTAGAGAGAGGGTAGAGAGAGGGAGTTGCCGAAGGTGGCTACTGTCAGGGCTAGTTGCGCAGGTTGTGGCGACGTGGAGCTGACGACGCGCGACGTACAAGTCCAGGTGTGCACCGCCACCGAGGAAGGCACGTACTCTTTCGTGTGCCCGAACTGCCGCTTGATGGTCAACAAACCGGCGGAACCGCGCGTGATCGAGCTGCTGGTATCGGCCGGTGTCAGGGTCGTCAACTGGGACCTCCCCGCCGAGCTGTACGAACCGAAGTTGGGCCCTCCTATCAGCTACGACGACTTGCTGGCGTTCCATTTCGAGCTGAACGCCGAAGGCTGGTTCGACCAGGTCATAGCCGGCGGCGGCCACTTAGCTAATTAGCTAACCCCGGGTGGTGGCGGGCAGATGCCCGACCATCCGGCCGTCCTGCGGTACAAAGGTGGGCGTGCCCCGTGGAGCCACCAGCCAGACGCCTCCTCCCACCGGCTCGCTGCGGGCCAACTTCCTGTCGGCTTACCCGTTCGAACTGGACGCCTTCCAGCTGGAGGCGATGGACGCTCTCGACGCCGGCGACAGCGTGGTCGTGGCCGCGCCGACGGGCTCCGGCAAGACGGTGGTGGCCGAGTACGCCGTGGCCAGGGCCTTGGCGGAGGGCTCGAAAGCCTTTTATACGACGCCGCTGAAGGCGCTTTCGAACCAGAAGTTCGCTGATTTCGCCCGGACCTATGGCTCCTCCAAAGTGGGTCTGCTCACCGGGGACAACTCGATAAACGGCGAGGCCCCGGTCGTCGTCATGACGACCGAAGTGCTGCGCAACATGATCTATGCCGGTTCGGCGACCCTTGCCGGGCTGCGCTATGTGGTCCTGGACGAGGTCCACTACCTGCAGGACCCGTACCGCGGGCCCGTTTGGGAAGAGGTGATCATCCACCTCCCGCCGGAAGTGGACCTGGTGTGCCTGTCGGCCACGGTTTCCAACGCCGAGGAACTGGCGGACTGGGTGGGCACTGTCCGGGGCTCGACCCGGGCCGTCATCGAAGAACGCCGTCCCGTCCCTCTGCACAACCTTTTCCTCGTCGGCGAGCGCCGGAGCGAGCGCCTATTGCTGTTGCCGACGTTCGTGGACGGCCGGCCCAACCCTCGCGGCATCGCTATCACGTCGAGGGTGGAAGAAGGTTGGAGGGCCTACCGGCGGAGCGGCCTCTTCTCCCCGAGGCGGTCCGAGACCGTCGAACTGCTGTCAAGTGAAGGCCTGCTGCCGGCTATCTACTTCATTTTCAGCCGGGCGGGTTGCGACGAAGCGGTGCGCCAGTGCGTGCGCGAAGGCCGCCGTCTGACGAGCCCCGCAGAACGTCGCCAGGTCCGGGCCATGGCCGAGGCCGCGGCGGAGCACCTTTCGGACGCCGACCTGGTGGCGCTCGG
>JASHVH010000334.1 GCA_030039575.1 Acidimicrobiales bacterium
ATCACCGGCGGCATGTACCAAGCCGGCAGGAAGCCGCCGTCTTGCGACGCGTACACGTCTAGCGGCACTGCGTCAGGGCTGAGAGGCTCATCGACATCGGCAGCGAGGGCCAGGGCGGTGAGCTCGTCGTCGGAAAGCCCCGGCTCGTCGGAAAGCCCAGCCTCGGAAAGCCAAGGCTCGTCAAGCCCAGCCTCGGAAAGCCAAGCCTCGTCAAGCCCAGCCTCGTCAAGCCCTTGCCCAACGGCAAACGGTCCCGCCGCCTTGTCAACCACTCGAGCCATGAGGTCCCTCCACGTGTAGGAGAAGTCCGACGCACTTCAGGCTACCCCCATATGGTGCACTAGCAACCGCACTTGACATACTGGTGCCGCAGCCGGGAGAGAAGGTCGAGACGATGGTACAAGTGGTGTTGACGGGTGGCAGCGGGAAGCTCGGACGGGCATGTCTGGCCGACCTACTCGGCCACGGGTACTCCGTGACCAATGTCGACCTCGTGCGGCCCCCCGATGACCCGTCCCCGTTCGTCCGCGCCGACCTCACAGACATGGGCCAGGCCATGGAAGCGCTCCACCAGGTCGACGACCGCCACCGTGGCGTTGATGCGGTGGTCCACCTGGCTGCGGTGCCGGCCCCCGGGTGGGCACCGGGGTCAGAGCTCTTCCGCAACAACACTGTGAGCACTTACAACATCTTCGCCGCCGCCCGGCACTTCGGCATACGCAACATCGTGTCCGCCTCGAGCGAGACCGTCCTCGGCCTGCCGTTCAACGTCCCACCCCCCTACGCTCCCGTCGACGAGGAGTACCCGCCTCGCCCGGAGTCGGCGTACGCCCTGTCCAAGACGGTCGGTGAGGAAATGGCCCGCCACTTTTGCCGCTGGGACCCCGAGACCAACATCAACAGCCTTCGTTTTTCAAACGTGATGCTAGTGAGTGAGTACGCCGCCTTCCCTTCTTTCGAGGAGGACCCGGCCAGGCGCAAATGGAACCTGTGGTCGTACATCGACGCCAGGGACGCCGCTCAAGCCGTGCGCAAGGCGCTGGAGGCGCCGCTCAAGGGAGCGGAAGTGTTCATCATCGCCAACTCGGACACGGTGATGACGACACCGATTACCGAGCTGATGGCCCGCTTTTACCCGGAAGTGCCCTTCCGCCACGAGGTGGAGCCGCTCGAGTCGATGTTCTCGATCGAAAAGGCTCGCCGCTTGCTCGGTTACGAGCCCGAGCACAGCTGGAGGTCGGAAGTGGCGAGTTAGGCCCCTAGCGCGGCTGCTCGCTGAGGTAAAAAAGGGCAGCCTCCTCAGGCCGCAAGAACGGTGCAGGCACGCCCGCGCTTATCAGCAACGAGCCCGGGACGATCGCCTCGTCCACCGTTGAGCGAGAGCGCCCGTCGCCCGCCCGCTGACCCCCCTCTCCTCCAAGGCGCAAGCGTTTCAGGAGGTAGCGGCCCGACCGGCGGAGGCCGTCCAGCCGCAAAGGAGAAGTCTCGGACTGGGGTGAGCTGTACTCCCTTACAAGGACGAACAACGCCTCCGACCGGTCTGAGGACACCACGCCGAAAAGTATGGTGCCCGGGTCGCTCGGGCGCTCGATGCGCACGAGTTCGCCGCCATAAAGCAAGGGCCGGAAGGATTTGGCCAGCGACACCCACTCGGCCAATGCCCGGCGTTCTTCCGGAGTCGTCATGGTGATGTCCCATTCGATGCCCTGATGCCCGAACAAGGCGATGACAAGGCGTAGGGCCAAGTCGTGCCGCCGACCGGTCGTGTGGGAACGTTCCGAGGCGACATGGGCACCGATGAGCTCGAAGGGCAATATGGTCGACAGGCCCATCACGATCCGGGCCCGGTCCATCGGGTCGATGTTGTCGCTGGCCCACACCCGGTCGGTCCGCTCGAGCACACCGAAGTCCACCCGGGAGCCGCCCGACGAGCATGACTCGATCTCCAGTTTCGGATGACGCCGGCGCAGTTCGTCCATCAGCCGGTAGGTAGCCAGCGTCTGGTCACGTACAGCCGGCCGGCCCGCCTTCGGCCCGGCGCGGTGAACGGGGTCGGCCAAGTCCCGGTTGTGGTCCCACTTGATGAAATCGATGCCGTACTCCTTCACGAGGGAGCCCATACGGTCAAGGATGTAGGCGTAGGCTTCCGGGTTCGAAATGTCCAATACCTGCTGGTTCCGCCAGCTATTGGGCATCCTCCCCGCCGTCCCTAGGACCCAGTCCGGGTGAGCGCGGGCCAGGTCAGAGTCGAGGTTCACCATCTCAGGCTCGAACCACAGCCCGAACTCCATGCCAAGGGAGCGGACATGGTCGACGATCGGCCCCAGCCCGTCGGGCCACACGTCCTTGGCCACGTACCAATCTCCCAGCCCGGCACTGTCGTCCCGGCGGGCACCGAACCAGCCATCGTCGATCACGAAGCGCTCGACACCGACCTCGGCGGCAACGTCGGCCAGCTCGGCCAATTTCTCATAGGACTGGTCGAAGGTGACGGCCTCCCAGGTGTTCAGCAGGACCGGGCGAGACTTTGAAGGGTGCCGGTCGCGTCGCCGTAACATCCAGTGCAACCGGGCCGAGGCCCCATCGAGGCCGCGAGCCGAGTAAACGGCGTAGACCCATGGCGTGGTCACCGACTCGCCCGGTCCGAGGAGCACCTCACCGGCGGCCAGGATCTCCCCGGCCCCGATCAAGGTGACCCCGTTGTTGATGCGTTGCACGAGGTAGCGCTGGTCGCCCGACCACCCCAGGTGGATGCCCCATACCTCGCCGTGGCGGGGCCCGAAACCTTTGCTCCCGGCGCAAAGCAAAAGCGGCGTGTCGGGCCCGGTCCGGCCCCGGCGCTGTTCACGGAGCCACGTGCCCTGGCTGATCTCGTGCCGCTGCACCTGGGCCTCGTCCGCCCATCGGCCCGCATAATCGAGCGCGTCGACGGTGTCTTCGCCTACGGGCAACAGGGTTAACAGGTCCTCGACTTCGTAATCGGGCTCACCTGCGGAGGCCGTGCTGGTCAGGGTTTGGCGGTGCTTTAACACCCCGTCCCTCGTAAGTTCCAGGTACCCGTCCAGCGCCAACTTGGCCGCGCCGTCATCGCCGTGGTAGTGGACCACGTCGCCGGCCTCGCCGGCCTCGGAACTGACCCCTGACAGAGAAAAAAGAGGCTGGCTGGCGTACCCGTGCCGGTGGCCAGTCAAGCCGGGCCACCCCGGCCAGCCGTGCGCCCGGGTGGGCAACAGCGTGAGGGGCACACCCCGGTCGGCCGGACGCTCGCCGCGCAATTGCTCGCCGGCGAGCGGCAGGGCGGCCACTTCCGCGTCGGAAAGGTCACCGAGGTCCTTGCCCCAGTACACCACGCGGGGCAGGTACGGGCCGCCGATGTCAAGAACGACCATCACACCCTCGCGTCGTAAGGACAAACACCGGGAGCCCGCCCCACTCTTCACTGCCTCGACCGAAGCCACCGACATACCCCACTTTTCTCTATGGACTTCTTCTCAATGACCGGCGTGGCCGACACTAGCGGCCCCTCAGGCCGGTTCTTCCCAGCGCGGAGAGGTCGTCTTCGGTGGGAACAGTGACGCCTCGCACACGACGACTTGCGGCTCACCCGAACCAAGGGCTCTGCGCAAGGCGGACTCGAGCGGCTCACCAACGCTGCGCACCCGGGTGGCACCGATGCCGAAAGCACCGGCCAACTGGACGAAATCAGGTGTCAGCAAGTCCGCGCCGGGGACCGGGCCGTGCCCGCGTTGGTGACCGTAGCGCAACATCCCGTAACCACCGTCGTCGACGAGGAGGACGGTCACAGGCAGGTGCTCCTGAGCGATAGTGGCCAGCTCGCCCACTGCGAACATGAAACCGCCGTCGCCGCATACGGCCAGGACGGGCCGCTCGCCGGCAAACGCAGCGCCAACCGAAGCGGGCAGCGCGTACCCGAGGGTGCCCCATCCCACTGGGTACTGCACGCTCCGGGTACGCCCCGGGCAGTAGTAGTTCCCGAGCCAGTACCCGGGGATCGTCATGTCATTAATGACGACCGCGTGGCCGGCCACGGCGCGTTCCACTGAAGCGACAAAAGTGACCGCTTCACTGGTTCGCGGGTCAGAACTCAACCGGTCCCACACTCGCTCTTTCAGCGCCGCCACCTCCTGGACGAGCCCTTTGTGACGCGGCTCGGTTAATTCCAGCAGACCTTTTATGGCCATGCCGGCGTCCCCCAGGACCGGCATTACTCCGTCGTACCCGAAGCTGGTGCGGCTCAGGTCCGCGTTCACGTCGATGATGGCAGAGGGGAGACGGAGGGTGGCGTTCTTGGTCATCAGCCCGTCGAAATCACTACCGAAGGCCAGGAGCAATTCTGCCCTCGACAACAGGTCCTCGACCTCAGGCTCGTGGGGCGGCAGTGCGACGTTGGAAGGGTCGTCACGACGGAGCGCTCCCCTGGAGCTGAAGGTGGTTATAACTGGCGCCTGCAAGCGGGACGCCAGGCATGACAACATTTCCGTTGCCCCGGCTTCGATTACTCCCCCGCCGGCCCAGATCGCCACCGAGGGCGCCGAATTCACCAATTCCGCGGCCGCTTGCAGAGCCGGCTCGTCCACGGTGCGTGCGGGCAGGTCCGGCGGGGGGACCGCGCCCGCCGCCGGGCCCCTAAGGATATCGGCCGGGATATCCAGGTAAACCGGCCCCTGTGGTGGGGTCAGAGCCGTGGTGATAGCGCCAGCGAGGTCGCCGGCCACGGCGGCCGCCGAGCGCGGGGTGAAAATCCCCTTTCCCAGCGCGGAGAACATCCCGGCCTGGTCCTTGGACTGGTGCAACGTCCGCTGCAGGCCGGCTTCGACCACGCGATGCGGAACCTCGCTGGCGACCAGCACCAATGGCGACCCGGACATGGCCGCCTCGCCGAAGGCGGCCAGGGTATTGGCCGCCCCCGGGCCGGTAGTGACCACGGCCGCCCCCAGGCGCCCGGAGGCCCGCGCCCATCCGTCGGCGGCGTAAACCGCCGTCTGTTCGTGCCGCACACTGACCAGCCGGGATGCTGGCCGGCCTGGAGCGGGAGCCCCATCCCAAAACGCCAGGTTGTGAGTACCGGGTAAGCCGAACACGGTGTGCGACCCGGCGGCCGCCAATGCTTCGAGGACAGTGATTGCTACCGTCGCACCGGTGGCCGGCTGATTACTCACGCTCGCGCCGGCGACACCGTAACGGTTTGTGACCAGGTGTAGAAATCCCTGGCTGCCTTGCCCTGCTCGCGGGGCCCATAGCTGGAGCCCTTGACACCGCCGAACGGCGCGTAGAAATCGACGCCCGAGGTGGGGGCGTTGACCTTCACCATCCCGGCTTCGAGACGGTTGGAGATGGCCAGGGCACGGTCCAGGTCGGTGGTGAACACGGCCGCCGCCAAGCCGTACGAGACGCCATTTGCGATGGCCACGGCTTGGTCGACGTCCGAAGCCGGCAACACCACCGCGATCGGCCCGAAGACCTCGCTTTGGGCCAGTTGTGCATCTGGCGGGATGCCATCGACCAAGGTTGGCTGGACGAACGAGCCCTTACGCCCGGCCGTCGCCCCCCCGGTCACGACCCGGCCGCCTTCCAACCGGGCGCCGTTGGCCGCGTCGGTCACGGCACTACTGGCCCCGTCGTCGATGACCGGCCCTACCACCGTTGTGGCCTCAGCGGGGTCACCGAAGGGAAGTTTCTCGACCGCCGCCACGAGAGCGTCGGTGAAGTTGG
>JASHVH010000335.1 GCA_030039575.1 Acidimicrobiales bacterium
CAACCACGGCACCTGGAAGCTCTTGCATCTCCTGTACCTGTGCGGCGCCGTCGCACACGTAGGCGAAGCCGTACACGAGCCGTAAATGGGCGCTGACAGTCCCGACTGCGGCCGGGCCCCGGAGGCCGGCAATAGTTGCCAGCGGCGCTAGAAGGACGCCCAAAAGTGCTCGGTAACAAACGCCCATGGCTGCCTGCTGTTCGGGACCAGGAACTTCTCCGACCACGAGCATGGTGCGTCCCGCTCACAAGAGCATCACCCGGCAGGTCGCAATTCGCGCCGGGGGGTATTAATTCAGGGCCTGTCCTCGCTTGCGCCCCTGGTTCCCCGGGTCCACAATCTTTTTGGTGAAGCGACCATGACCAGTGCCGGGGCCCTACCCCGGCAGCTCACGAGCTTCGTCGGTCGAGAGGCGATGCTGGCCGCCGTCGTCGAGCAACTGCGGGGCAACCGGCTCGTGACCCTGCGCTGATGCGCTCGCTTCTAGGGTGTGGCGACATTAGGGGCCCACGGGGCGATTTTGCGGTTCGCAATGTCGTCGGAGCCAGATAAACGTTGTAGGTGGCTCGGCTCGGCTAAATGTCATGTCTGTAGCGGGACATGTCGCTCGTTAGCCGCGCCCGCGGAGGACAGCCGCCGCCGTCCGCCGGCGAGCAGCAGGTATTTTACTTACGTTTGCCTCATCCGCTTCTGCCCTCGGTTGGTTTACTAAATGCTCTCGGAGACGACTCAGCCTCCGCGTTTTTGGGAGCATAGCGCCCTTCTCACCATCTATGCCCACCTGCTAAATCCGTTGGGCACATTGCTCCCTCGAGGTGTGGGCGCAAAGCGCGTGCGATTTCTGATCTGTCGGACGCGCCAAAATTGAGGCGGCCCAAAGGGCTTGGGCGTAGCCTCCCAAAGACGACAATGCGAGGAGCTCGCCGGAGCCCCCCATACAAGGTTGGTTCGGTCGATCATGATCTCCTTCAACAACCTCCTCATCGTGGCAGCAATTGCCGTGGCGGTGCCTCTGCTCCTTGGGCTGGTGCCGGCAATCAGGGTGCCGCCGGTGGTCCTCGAGATCGTCGGTGGCGTCATCGTGGGCCCGACGGTCCTGGGCTGGGTGCACCTCGACGTGTCTGTGAGGGTAACGTCCGACCTGGGCCTTGGTTTCCTGCTATTTCTGGCTGGTTTCGAGATCGACCTTTGGCAGTTCGACCGCCGCGTCCTGTCGCTCGCCGGTCGGGCTTTCGTCCTCTCCGCAGCATTGGCTCTCGTGGTCGCCTTCGGGCTCCAACTGGGCGGCCAGGTCAGAGACGGCCTGCTGGTGGGCATCACCTTGATGGCGACGGCACTGGGGGTCCTCGTGCCTATCCTCAAAGACGTAGGCCTGACCGGGACTGACTTCGGCCGCCTGATCATGGCCGCTGGTTCGGTCGCCGAACTGGTGCCGCTTGTTCTGTTGTCGGTGTTTTTCTCGGTTTCGTCGACAGACCCGTCGGTGGAGCTCGGTCTCCTGGCCGGGTTCGCGGCCTTTACCCTCGCGGTCGTAGTGGTGACGCAGCGCGCCAGTGGCTGGGGCCGTTTGCGGATGGCTGTGCAGGCACTCGACAACACGAGTTCCCAGCTACGGGTCCGGATGGCCATCACGTTGGCCTTGGCTCTCGCAGTGGTGGCCGACCACTTCGGGCTGGCTACGATCCTGGGGGCCTTCCTCGCCGGCGTCATCGTGCGTCGGGCCGACGAAGGGTCGGGATCACATGAAGAGTTCCGTGGCAAGCTGGAAGCGATCGGCTTCGGGTTCTTGGTCCCAGTCTTCTTCGTGAGCACTGGGGTGGCGCTCGATATCGGCGCTCTCTTCCGTAGCACAAGGGCGGTTATTGCGGTGCCCGTCTTCTTGGTCGCTTTGCTCGTGACAAGAGGCGTGCCGGCCCTATTGTACGTGCGGGTCGTTGGTCGTACCCGCGCCGTCGCGGCCGGTCTCATGCAGAGCACATCTCTGACGTTCATCGTCGTGGCGACCACGATCGGAGTTGAGACGGGTCACCAACGGGCGTCAACTGCTGCTGCCCTCGTAGTGGCCGGCCTGTTGTCGGTTGTCATCTACCCGTTAGTCGCATTGAAAATATTGGAGAGGGACATAGGCCACGATGTGCCAAAGCTCACCCCACCTGACCGGGCCCATCTCGACCCGCCCACCGGCGAGGGTCTGCTGTGAAGGTCGCGGCGATGAGCGCACGCACGCCTCAGTCGGTACAGGCTGGCATGCACATCAGTGACTGGGTCGGACTGGCGGTCCGCCACAGCGGGCCCTTGAATGCAGCCCTGTCCATCTCATGTACAAACGAGACGCCGACGGCCGTGGGCTACCGGCCCGAACCGTCACTGATAGTCAGTACGCCCTGCGGCTGCTTTCCGTATAAGTGCTGCTAGGTGACTATATTCGCGCTGCTCACACTGAGTGAGTGGGCGCTAGAGGACTCGAACCTCCGACCTCAGCCGTGTGAAGGCTGCGCTCTAACCAACTGAGCCAAGCGCCCGGTCGCTCGTTGACTGCCACCGGGGTAACAGCGTTACGAACGCTCGGCCGAAGTCATTACGTCTGACTTCGCCCGATGCCAGGCCAGTCTCGCGCCCGTCCACAGGGCCTGCAACCAGCCGGAGGGCGCAAGGGGAGACCTGGCCAACCACCGCCCTCGAGCACCCGGCCTCCCCACCCACCCCTACCGGGGGTCTGGGCCCCGTACCGCCCCTCGAAGCTGTACCTTGGGGAGGTGGCCGAGCGCGATCCGGAACGGGCAAACGGGGAAGGCGCTGGCACCCCCCAGGACAATGGTGGTGCTGGCGATGACCTGGACGAATGGACTGAAGACGAGGCAACTTTCACCGAAGACGCCGAGTTTTTCCATTACACAGACGACTTCGAAGGCGAAGAGGAAGAAGACGAGGGCGAAGGCGAGCTCGTAGAGACCATCGACGAGTTCGGCCGCCGGCACGTCCGCCGCGCGGCCCCAGAAGGCACCGAGCAAATCCTCGAGAACGAGGCCCCGAGGCGCACCGGCCTCCCCGACTCCATCGAGCGCTGGCGGCAACGAAGCGCCACGGGGGCGGTGCTCACTGCCTTCGCCTTCGGCCTCCAGAACGTCTTCGAACCCGAGCGCAAAGAGCCGGCCATAATCATGCAGACCTCAGGCGACCCCCCGATGGACCTCCCGGTTGAAGCGCAGCTCGAGCAGCTCGGCCCCCGTCAGAGCACCGTCACTGTGCGCCCATGGCTCCTCGGCGACGGCGGCCGGGCCGACCAGCCCAAGGACGAACCGGCGGGAGACACGGAGGCCGACGAAGAGTGAACTTCCTCCGTCGTGGGTCGCCGGCAGCCGAAGACCAACAGGACGCGTCTTCTGACATTGAGGGCCCAGAGGGCTCAGACGACGAGGAGGTAGCCGCCGGCCAGGGCTCACCGGGCGCCGCCGCCAAGAGCAGTTCCACTGGGCAAACGGAGCGGCAGCAAAAGGCGGCCCAGCGTTCTTCACGTATGGACCTGATCAGGCAGGCCCGCAAAGCCTCGTCGTCCATGCAGGACCCAGAACCCGTGCGGGGGTTGCTCGTGTCCGGGTTCCTGGTCGCCGTCGGGCTGCTGTCGTACTTCAGCACCGACGTCGAGAACGTGAGCGAAAAGATCCACGGCAAATCGGAGGTGGTGAGCCAGAACATCACCCATCCGGCCACCGCCGTGCTCTTGATCGTCGTGGCTTTGGCCTGCGCCGGGACGATCTATTGGCGCAAGCGGTACGTGACCGGCATTGCGTTCATGATCGCGGCGGCCGTGGGGATCGGCGCGCCTCTCCCCAAAAACCTGTCGGACCTCATGTGGGTCACCTTCCTGGTCCCGGCCGGGTACGTGCTCTGGTTGTTGATGTTCCGGATGAACAAGGAGCAAAAGGCGTGGTTGGCCGCCCACGGTGCCTCCAACCAGAGCGGCGGCAGCAGCAGTAGCCCCTCCGGGACCACCAGCCGCTCGAAGTCATCGTCCCAACGCGCCCAACAGGCCACCTCGAGCAGCCGGTCACGCAAAAAGGAGTCTGCTCGGGTAAGCGCTACCGGCCGGCCGTTGCCCGAGAACAGCGGCCGGTACACCCGCCCTCAGTCAAAGCCGAAGGCGAGCCAGCGCCGCTCTTAGGGCCCCGGGGCTCGCAGGGACATCCCGGGGCCCCGCGGCCGAGAGCCCGGCCAACTAGCTGACGGCTTCGCCGGCGCCCGGCGTTCGGCCCCGGTCAACCAGCGGGGCAAGCTGCGGCAACACCAGGCGGGCGTGGTAAACACGAGGGGTGCTGCGAGAGGCGCTGGCCGGCCGGCGTATTGCGATCACCGGTGCGACCGGGTTCCTGGGGACCGCTCTGACCGAACGCGTCCTGCGGTGCCTGCCCGAGACCGAGGTGGTGGTCATAGTGCGACCCGGCCGGCGCGGGGCCAAAGAACGAGTCGAGCGCGACCTCCTCCGTAACAACTGTTTCGACCGCCTGCGCCGCGACCTCGGCGAGCGTTTCGCGGGTGAGGCTTCCCGCCGCGTCATCCCCTTGGCCGGTGACGTGGGCGTCGACGGTCTCGGCCTTGACCAAGCCGGTCGCGAACTGCTTTCCACCTGCTCGACGGTGGTCCACTCGGCGGCGACGGTCAGTTTCGACGCTCCCCTCGACTCGGCCGTGGAGATCAACCTGCTGGGGCCATCACGTGTCGCTTCCGTCCTCCAGCAATTGGCTCTCCAGCAGCTCCCAGGCGACCACAGCACGGCCGAAGCTCTCCCCCGTCTGCCGCTCCCCCGTCTGCCGCTCCCCCATCTGATCGCCGTCTCCACTGCGTACGTGGCCGGGATGAGGCGGGGACTCGCGCCGGAGGCGCTCCTGTCTGATACGCCGTTCGCGGCCAGGGTCCCATGGCGGGACGAGGTCGAAGCAGCCAGGCGGGCGCGTTCGGACGCCGAAGCGGCCAGCCGCGACCCCAAGCAGCTGGCCCGGTTGAGGGCCGCAGCCCGGTCCGAGCTGGGGGCGGCGGGGGTGCCGCTCCTGGCCGAAAAGACCGAGAAGCTACGCGCCGAGTGGGCCCAGGACCGTATGGTCGAGCTGGGCAAGGCCCGGGCACAGGCGCTGGGGTGGCCGGACGCCTATGCCTACACGAAAGCGCTGGGTGAGTGGGCCTTGCTGGAGGGACGCGGCACCTTGCCCGTCACGCTGGTGCGGCCGTCGATCATCGAAGCCGCCCTATCCCAGCCGTACCCCGGGTGGATCCGCGGCTTCCGCATGGCCGACCCGATCATCATCAGTTATGCGAGAGGGTTGTTGAGGGAGTTCCCGGGTATCCCGGAGGGCGTTATCGACGTCATACCGGTTGACCTCGTGGTGGCCGCCATCCTGGCGGTAGCCGCCCGGGGCCCGCTGGCCGACCCCGACGTGGTGCACTCGG
The DNA here is from genome assembly GCA_030039575.1 of Acidimicrobiales bacterium. Classification (GTDB taxonomy): domain Bacteria; phylum Actinomycetota; class Acidimicrobiia; order Acidimicrobiales; family Palsa-688; genus Fen-671. Next base: position 5,443 of record JASHVH010000335.1, read on the forward strand.
CCTCG
>JASHVH010000026.1 GCA_030039575.1 Acidimicrobiales bacterium
CAAGTCCGGGGCGGTACGGACGGCCAGGGGCCGGATGGCAATGCCGCCCCGGGAGTTGAAATCCCCGTACACCCGCAAGTACCTCGGCGAGAGCTTGGCCGAGAGGTCGTCGGCCACCTGGTTGACACAAGCCTCATGGAACGTCCCGTGGTTGCGGTACCCCACCAGGTAGAGCTTGAGGCTCTTGCTCTCCACGCAGAGCCGGCCGGGCACGTACTCGACTGTGAGGCGGCCGTAGTCCGGCTGACCGGTTACCGGGCACAGGCTGGTGAACTCACTGCACTGCAGCGACACCACCCATGACGACGCCGGGTAGGGGTTGTCAAAGGCTTCGAGCACCGCCGGGTCGGGCCGGTCGTAACGGTATTCGCTGGGGTGCCCGAGCACGGTCAGGGCCGGGGCGCCCACGGGGCCGGCCGGGCCATTTGCATCGACGTCAGATGTCGGTCCCACGCCGCAAGCCTATGGGTTTCGGAGGAGGCGGTCCTCCCGCCTGTCCCGCCTTTCCGGCGACGGTTTGACCGCCTTCGGTGCCTCCTGGGCCGGGTGTTCGTGGGGCAGCAGGTGACGCAGCCGACGGGCGTTCGGGGCCGGGCGCGGGGCCGCTTCCTGGCCGCCGGCGCAGGCTAGACCCTGAGGGCGCCTCGATTGGGCTCGGGATAGTACGTTTGTGTAGAAAGTAAGTGTCATGACTGCTGTCAGCGCGACGGTCACCCCTCCTTCGCAACCGGCCAGGCCACTAAACCCGGCTGATTACCGGCCGGCGCTTGTGAACGTCGGCACGATCGTGTGGCTGGCCTCCGAGCTGATGTTCTTCAGCGGGCTGTTCGCCGCCTACCTGACGCTGCGAGCCGCCACGCCCGTCTGGCCCCCCATGCACGACGTGGTGGACGCCAAAACCGTCGGCGTTGCCACCATTGTCCTGATCTTGTCCTCGGGCTCCATGCAGTACGCCGTTCGGTACGTGCACCAGGGGAGGCTGGCGGGCTTCCGCACGTGGCTGGCGCTCACCTGGGCCCTGGGCGCCATATTCGAGGGGATGCAGGTCACTGACTATCTGACCCGTAGCTTCTCGATCCAGCAGAGCGCCTTCAGCGGGGCCTTCTACGTGCTTACCGGCATCCACTTCCTGCATGTCATGGGCGGCCTGGTGGCCATGGTCTTCATGTTCATGCGTTCGTTCAACCCCCGCATCCGTTTCGGGGGCCGCCGCAGCACCCCGCACGTCGAGATGCTGTCCTATTACTGGCACTTTGTCGACGTCGTGTGGATCGGGTTATACGCCATGATCTTCCTGCTCCCGTCTACGAAATGAGGATAAGGCAGCGGCCGGCGAACGGGCCAGGTGCCCCCGCTGCCAGTGGCTGGCGCTTGGCTCTGGTCGGGCCGGCCGTACTGGTCGGGGTGGTCATGGTGGTGTTCGGCGTCCTGTTCTGGACGTTGCCGGCGCCGGCCCAGACGAAGCCGGTCAGGACCGACCCGGCCAGCATCGCCGCCGGCGAGACGCTGTACGACCTGCATTGCTCTGCCTGTCACGGGATAGGCGGGGTCGGGGCGAAGGGGCCACCGCTGCTCGGCGTGGGCCCGGCCGCCGTCGACTTCTTCCTGTCGACAGGGCGCATGCCCCTGGCCTCGCCCAATGACGAACCGGTATCAGGCCCACCGTTCTTCAACCCGGACCAGATCGCCGACATCGTCGCCTACATCAATTATGTCGACACCGTGCACGGCACGCCCGGCCCGGGCATCCCCGACGTAACGCCCCCGTGCGATGTAGAAACCGCCAGTTGCCCGACACTTTCAGAGGGCAATTCGCTGTTCCTGCTCAACTGCGCCCAGTGCCACGATGCTTCGGGGGCAGGTGGGATGCTGAGCCACGGGTACGTCGTGCCCAGCCTGCGCCAGGCGACCCCCACCCAGATCGCCGAGGCCATCAGGATCGGCCCCCGCCCGATGCCCAATTTTGGCCCCGGCCAGTTCACGAACCAGCAAGTCTCGGCCATCGCCGACTACATCACCTACCTGGTCCACACGAAGAACCCGGGTGGGCTCGGGATCGCTTATTTCGGTCCTGTCCCCGAGGGTTTCGTGGCGATCATATTCGGGCTCGGCGTGCTGTTGCTGGTCTCGCGGTTTATCGGGAACCGAGGATAGGGCGCCATGACGGCCACTGAGGAACGCAAGTTTTTCCCCGAGATAATGACGGGAACGCACGGGCCCGAGGAAGGCGCCGGCGCCGGGACCCCTTGGCCCGACGACGTCCCTCCGGGCCAGGACGACACCTGGTACCCGCTGCGCGACGACCCCTGGCGAGCACAACGGTTGGAGTACTTCATCGCCATGCTCTGGGGGGTAACGGGGGTCTGCGGGATCGGCCTCATGGTCGTTTACTGGACCGGTGGCCAGGCCCAGTTGGAGGGCTACCTGTTGCTGGCTGCGTTCGGTTGCCTCGGCGTGGGGCTGCTCCTGTGGGCGCGCAACCTGCTGCCGGGCCACGAGGTAACGGCCGTCAGGCACCAGCACATCTCAGATCCGGAAGTGCGGGCCGCGGTGGTCGACTCGCTGGCCCGGGGGGCCGAACCGATGATGTCACGTCGCGGCTTCCTGGTGAAAAAAGTGCTCGTACCGGTGGGCGGTATTTTCGGTATCGCCGCACTGTGGCCGCTGGCTTCCCTCGGGCCCCGGCCGGACAGTGCCCTTTACCACACGAAGTGGTACCCGGGCGCCAGGCTGGTGACGGAGGACGGCCGGGCCATCACCGTCGACGACATAATGGTCGACGGCATCCTCACCGTGTGGCCCGAGGGGTACATAGACAACCCTGAGTCCGGAGCCGTGATCATCAATATCGGCGGGGCCCCGGTCCAGGCCCGCCCCGGCCAGGCCGGCTTCGAAGTGGTCTCGGGGGCCAACGGCCTGGTCTGCTTCTCCAAAGTGTGCACGCACGCCGGGTGCGCCGTCAGTTTGTTCAACGTCCTTTCGATGCAGCTGATATGCCCGTGCCACCAATCGACGTTCAACATCCTCCAGGACTGCAAGCCGGTGTTCGGCCCGGCGTCGAGGCCGTTGCCTCAGCTTCCCCTCGGTGTGGCCCCGGGGGGCTACCTGATCGCCCGGAGCGACTTCATCGAGCCCATCGGCCCCGGCTTCTGGAACAGGTCCGGTGACTGACGCGTGCAGAGCTGTGAGCATAGGCCGGGTGCGAAGGGTTAATTACCGATGAGCACGGTGGCCGAACGCTCTGCGGCCCGCAAACGGGCGCAACAACAGCAAAAGGCGTTGGACTGGGCCGACGACCGGCTGGGGTCGTCGAGCTGGCTGCGTTCGGCAATGGACAAGATCTTCCCCGACCACTGGTCGTTCATGGTCGGCGAGATCGCCATGTACACCTTCGTCATCCTGATCGTGACGGGCATCTACCTGGCGCTCTTCTACAAGGCGTCCGATGCCATCGTGATCTACCACGGCCCCTACAAGCCGCTCGACGGCCAGTCCATGACGGAGGCCTACGCCTCAACGATCAACCTTTCTTTCAGCGTGCGGGCCGGTCTGGTGATGCGCCAGGCGCACCACTGGGCCGCGCTTATATTCCTGGCTGCAATTGCGTTCCATATGTGCCGCGTTTTCTTTACGGGTGCATTCCGCCGGCCGCGGGAAATCAACTGGGTTATCGGGGTCACGCTGTTGATCCTGGCCATGCTCGAGGGGTTCTCCGGCTACTCTCTGCCGGACGACCTGCTGTCCGGTTCGGGCCTGCGGGTCGTGTTCTCGATTGTCGAGTCGATACCTTTTGTCGGCGTTTGGTTGGCGTTCACCATATGGGGCGGGAACTTCCCGGGTACGGAGTTCTTCAGCAGGCTGTTCGTCATCCACGAGTTTTTGTTCCCATTAATTTTGGCGGCCTTGCTCGGCGGCCACCTCGCCATCCTGTGGCGCCAGACACATACGGACTTTCCGGGGCCCGGCAAGACGGAACGTAACATCGTCGGGAGCCGGCTATGGCCCCAGTACACGGTCAAGTCCACCGCCCTCCTGATGTTTATCGCCGCGGTCATTTTTGGCCTCGGCGGCCTGGTCCAGATCAACCCGATCTGGGTTTACGGCCCTTACCAGGCCGCCAGAGCGAGTGCCGGCACGCA
>JASHVH010000336.1 GCA_030039575.1 Acidimicrobiales bacterium
GTCAATGATCATCGAGTAAGTGTTCAGCGGGACGCTGTTGAGCCACTGGCGCTGAGCCAGGTAATGCAGGCCGAGGTCCTGGAACAGCACGGAGAGGCCGCTGGGGCTGAACAAGAAGCTCCAGATGATGCCGGTCGTCACGAACCCAATGGCATAGGGGAGATAAAAAACGCTCTGGAAGACCCCCTTGCCCTTGCGCCGTCTAAGAGCTAGAGCAGCCACCAGACCCAGACTGACCGGCAGGACAACCATGGCCACCGCCCAGATCAACGTGTTGTACACGTTGGTCGACAGCGCCGGGTCGCTGAGCATGGCGCGATAATTGGCGAGGCCGACGAACTGCGAGGCGGTCAGGCCGTTGGAGTTGGTGAAGCTGGTCCACACCGTAACTACGACGGAGTAGCCGAACATTCCGACCACAATGGCCAGCGCCGGTAGCACGAAGAGGTAAGCGCTGGCCTTGCGCCGGCGCCGCGCCCGCACACCACGGCGGGCTTGCTCGGTTCCCGCATCGCGCGAGGCCTCACGGGTGACCACCCGGGGCAGCGCGACCGCTTTCATATTTGCTGCTCCACACTACCGCGACAGTGCGCGGCCGGCCCCAGGCCTAAAGGGCCCAGGTCCGGACCGCGCACCGGTGTCCACGTCACGAGCAAGCAGGCGTAAGGCACTGCTCTCTCGACCGCTAGTACCCTTTTAGCTCTTTACCGTTGACCAATACGAAACCGCCACCTTCTGCAGGGTCTGCAAGAACGGCATGAGGGAGAGGTTGGGGTTGAGGATGAACTTGGACAGGTCCGAGGAGACCGCCACCGCGATCTGGGGTGGTGTGGCCTCCCAGTACCGGTTGCTCAGGGTGACGTGCTCAGCCTTGATCTCGTTAGCGACGGCTATGGCGGTCGGGTCGGTAGACTTCACGACCGATTCGGCGCTGGTGAACGCCTGAAGCTGGTCCCATTTAGCCTGCACCGATGGCTCCATGAACGTGTTGAGCGCCGTCAGCGCGGCTTGTTCCTGTGAGCTGTGGGCGGACACGACGATCGGTCCCGTCTCGAAAATCATCTGCCAGCCGACTGCAGGGTTTATCGGCGGGACCACGAAACTGCCCAAGTCCTTCCCTGGCACCATACCGGCCTTGATGAGGGTGGCCTCGTCCCACGAGCCGATGAGCAGCATGGCATTGGACCCGTTGACAAAATCGATGGGTGGTGTTGGGTTGTCTATATCTAGAGGGGTGCTGAAGTAACCGTCGTCAGCCAGGGTCTTCCATTCGTTCATCGCCGCGACTACCGGCGCGCTCGTATAAGAAATCTTGCCTGCTACGAGCGCCTGATAGGCGGACGGGTCCTGTTCCACCAGGATCTGCTCGAACCAGATGAAGCCGGCCCAGTCGTCAACGTAATAGGTGAACGGCGTAATGCCGTTTTTCTTGAATGTCGCCGCGTCGCTCATCAGCTGCGCCCAGGTCGTCGGAACACCGATGTTGTACTTGGCGAAGTCCTTCTTGTTATAGAACATGACCCAGTTAGACGTGTATTGGGGGGCGCCGTAGTACTGTCCGTTGACCTCATAAGCCTTCTCGACGTCGGGGTTCAAGCCGTACTTCGACTCCCACGTTTTCACGTACGGGGTCAAATTAGCGAGCGCCCCCGCTTTGACGAGGGGCACCAGCTGCTGGCCGGACCACCACGTGTACAGCGGCGGGGACTTGGAGGTAGTAGCGGCTGCCCGCATAACCCCTTGGAAGGCGGTCGTGTTAGGGAAGGCATCCGCTTGCCATCCGACCCCGCCGTCGGCCTTGGCGATCACCGGCCCGATCGCATTGTAGGCCTGCGTCCAGGTGGGTTTGTCGTTGGCGAGCTGCAGGGTGATGCTGCTGGAAGCGCCGGCGGCCATAGGGAAGGACATCGAGCCCAAAACGGCCGCCGTCGCGGCTGTCGCTAAGAGCTTCAACCGCTTTTGTTTGCTTTTCATTGCTAACTCCTTTGCCAATTTTGAAAGGTACGGCCGTGCCTGCTTATGCGCTCGTATGTGAGCCGGCCGCGTTGCCCACGGTCCTCGTCAGTCCTGGCGGAGCATTGGCGAGCCGGGCGGGTTGCCCACGATCCTGGTGAGTCCTGGCGGAGCATCGGCGCGACATGGCGCTGGGCAGTGACAAACCGGCCCCCTCCCCCTGTTCCTACTGGATAACACAATCGTAAAACCCCTCACCCTGCTGTCACCAGTCGGGTCCTGTCCCGATGTGTTATCGTTAGCACAGTCCGACGGCCACCGTCAAGGCAGCCGCCGGCGATTGTGAAGGAACGTACTCGTCACCAAGGAGGCAAAGATGACGACCGTGGCGACCACTCGACCCGGGCTGGGGGCGATCGTGAGGCGTACGAGAGTGACGGGTGCGTGCTGGTCAAGGGGCTCATCAGCCCCGAAGAAGCAGAAGAGATGAGGCAAGAGCGGGTGGCAGCCCGCATCTTTCATCTGGACGCTGCCCCCGAGGAGAAAGTTGCGTGTCTCGTACTACCGGTCGCCGAACGTGACCACGCCACCTTCGGCTATGCCGGAGACGGGCCCCCTTCCCTCGAACACCACTGCTTCGACCGTGGCCTGGCGCGAAGCGCGGCCCTCGATCCGCAGACCGCTGGAGCCCCTCGCCCTCACGCCGGCGAGCCCGTGACCCGGGATAGCCACCGCGGGTTCGACGGCGACCACGTAAGCGCGACCGAACCACGGCCAATCACAGGTCGAACAAACCTCCTGCCAAAGCCAGGCCTTGTCGAACACCTCGAGCGGCCAACGCAGCCCGACCCCGAGGTTGAGGCGCGGGTTCGTGATGGCAAAATAACCGGAGTTGAAGTCAAGGAGGTAGGCCAGGACGGCGCGTGGTTCGTCAGGGCCCGGGATACGGCCGAGGTCTACCAGTTCTCCCGACGATGTCGTAACGATAGGCCACGAGTAACGGGCACCTGCCTTCAGCAGGGTCCCCGGTCCCTCGTCGTCGGCTTCAACCGTTTCGCACCCCGCGCTCAGTACCGAGCCGGCCTCGAGCAGAGGCGCGCCAAAAGCAGGATGGTGCGACCACATCACCTCCACGCCCTCATTTGAGTCGTTGGTTATTACCTCTCGAACGCGTAGCGCCGGCCCGTCCAGGGCCATTTCGCGTCGCACGTGCAATGGGGCAGAAAAGAGCGTTGCCTCCAGGGTGACAGTCGAGCCGGTGCTGTCGAGCACTGTCCATGGGAGCAGCGCCGCCTCACCATGGAAACCCCAGGTCACTCCCCGTTCGGTGCACTCGTCTCCGCCGTTCGGGAGGAGCAGTTGCCAGCCACCCGGGTACGCCTCGATCCAGCGCTCCATGGAGCTCGCCGCTCTGGGCCAGGGGCTGGGCGCCCGCACCCCCCACGGGGACTTGAACAGGACGTCAACCCCACTGGCGCGATGAACCATCGAGTAAATATCGGCGCCTTTGTCCGGCAGCACCGTTACTTCTATTTGCGCGTTCTGCAAGGTCAACGCCCGCACGCCCGGGACGATCTCGGTCAGGGCGGCAGGCATGGCCCCTGCGCGGCTGTCACGGGAGTGCTACGGCAGTCATCGGGTCCCGGTCCCATCGTCCAGTTCCATCATCTCGATAAGGCCCTGGATGTAGCCGAGCGCAAACGCTCGGCCACGATGCCCGTAGGGTGAATCACCCACCAGGGCCGGGGTGTGGTCGTCCAAAATGAAGCCGTCGAACCCATGCCGGCTCAATTCTCTGATTACCCGCGCCGGCCGGTAGTTACCCTCTCCGAGGAAGCACTCGACGAACTCCGGCACCGTACCCTTTACGTCCCTCAGGTGGACGTAAGCTATTTTGTTCCGGGGGGCCAGGAACCTTATGGCGTCGAGCACGGCCTCCTCACCGCCCATCTCGGAGACGGTCCCCAAGCAGAGCTCGATCCCGAAGCCCGGGCCCGGCGAAAGCTCGACGGCTTTCCTGAGCGCGTCCACCGAGCGGAAAATCCGGGCCACGTTACCGAGGGACGGGACCGGGGGGTCGTCGGGGTGCAGCGCCATCCGGACGCCGGCCTCCTCGGCCACCGGGACCAGCGCCTCGACAAAGTACTCGTACGCGTCCCACATATCTTCGTCTGTTCGCGTCTCGGGAATTTCGAACAAAGCGCCCCGGCTCCAGGAGTCTTTTTGGTCTTCCACCCGCCGGTCGCGGCGGGCCACCAGGACTTTGCCGGCCTGGCTGCCATCTTCGGCCACCGACAGGTCGAAGCCCGACACGATCGCGCCCCCACGGCCCACGGGGGCAAGGTCCGTCCGCCACACCGAAGTGGGCATCCAGTTGAACCCCAGGATAGGAATGCCCGCCTTTCCCATGTTGCGGATGGTGGCCGCGACATTTTCGATTTCCTGGTCCCTCCCGGGCCGCCCCAGCATGGCGTCCTCGTAGAAGGCGTTGGGTACGTTCTCGATCGCCTCTAGGCGCAGCCCGTAGCCTTCGGCTCTTTCCCGCAGCGCCACCAGGTCACCGAGCTCCCAGCGTTGCTCGCCAGGCAGGTCCGGAGTGTTCAGCTGCACCGCAGTCACACCCAATTGGCTGGCGAAGGCGAGGTACTCCTCGGTTGCCCGCGCCGCTTGGCCCACCCCAATTCTCATCGGCATAATTCACTTCTCCGTGTGATGCCGGCGTAGCTTAGCCTCACGAGCCGGCCGCGGCCCGTCCCCCGTTCCCTCTGCCGAAGAGGTTGTAGCTCCCGCCCACCGGGCCGTACTCGATAACCGAGGTCGGGATGATAACCCGACGCGGTGGTACGTCCGCAGCGTTCGCCCCGACCCGGTCGAGGAGAAGGCGCGCCGCCTCGCGCCCCAGTTCGACGGGGTCGTACGCCACCACGATGAGCGGGAGCGCCAATATGCCCGCCAGCTCGAAATCATCGAACCCGGCCAGGGCTATCGGCGGGTCTACTTCACTGGCGGCGCGCAAGGCCCCGAACATGTTGCGGTTGTTCGCGGCAAATAACGCCGTCGGCGGCGTGGCCAGGGCCAGGATAGAGCGCACCGTTTTTTCGGCCGCCGTGACGTCGCTCTCTTGATAGCGGACGTACCGTTTATAAGAACGCAGGCCCGCCTCGGACATGGCGGCTTGGAAGCCGCGGAACCGCTCGGCCCCCGTCCATACTGTGGACGGCAGGCCGACAAAACCGATCCGGGTGTGACCGCGCTTGATCAACCGGCTCGTCGCTTCCTTGGTCCCGGCGAAGTCGTCCACGAGCACGCAATCAGCCGCGATCCCCGAGGGCGGGCGAGCCACGAAAACGACAGGGGCCCCCCGCATCGGCCCAGCGGCCAGGTGCCGGTGATCGTCCCCCTCGGGGGCGATAATGATGCCCTCGACACGTCGGCTCAACAGGTCGGTCACCAGTCGCGCTTCGCGCTCGACGTCCCGTCCGGCGTTCACGAACATGACCGTCAGGCCGTGTTGTTCTGCTACTTCACCAACGCCGAGAGCAAGTTGGGAGTAAAACGGGTTGGCCAGGTTGCCGATGATCAACCCAATGGCATCGGCGCCTCGGCCGATGCGCAAGTTGCGGGCGGTGTCATTCCTCAGATAGCCGAGTTGTTGTACTGCGGCCCGGACCCGGTTCTTCGTGTCGTCTGTTATCCGCGGGTCATCATGCAACGCTCGGGACACAGTCATGACGCTGACGCCCGCCAACGTGGCGACATCGCGCATAGTGGGCACGGACCGGCTACCGCGAGACGCCGGCCCCATCATTTACTTACCTGGGCCCGTCTCGGTTGTGGTCCGGGCCCGTCCGCCGCCCCGGGAACAGCAACGTTCGGCCCGGTGCGCTTGGCATAAGCGGCTGCACCCAATAGGGCGGCTTGCTCGGGATGAGCCGCCACTGTCGCGGCGATGCCAACAACCGGGGCCCTGCCGCCACTGTGCAGGCCGCCAATCAGAGCCGGGCCAATAAGGTCCCACGAACCCGTCATCGAACCCCCGATGACGAGCACGCTGGCTCCGAATTCGCCCAGCCAGGGCTGCAAAGCGATCCCGAGTTGCTCGAAAGCCTCGCGCAGCACGGCCGCCGCGGCCTGGTCCCCGGCGCGCGCTTGCCGGGCCACGTACGCGGTGTCGCCCGGCACCACGCCAGTACGGCCGTGGTACGCCCTTTCGATAGCCCGAGCGGAGACCACGTCTTCGAGAGGGAGGCCGCCGATCCGTAACAGGTCGACCCGTCCCTCGGGAGGTACGCCCGGGCCGTCGTGGCGAAGGTCGCCGTCGGCGATGAAGGCGGAGCCGACCCCGGTACCCAGCGTGATGGCGACGCAGCGCTCATGGCCGGCAGCCGCCCCGAACAGCCATTCGCCCCACAGGAACGCGTCTGCATCGTTCAGGAAGATTATCGAGCCCGGAGGCCCCGGCAACCCTTCTGCCAGCGCGTTACCAACGTCCACGCCATTTAGCGCCTCGAACTTGCCGACGTCGGCGAACAAGCCGATCCCTCGCTCGTAGTCAAAGGGGCCGGGAATGGCGACGCCCCAACGTTGCCGAGCGGGGACGACCAGACCCCGGCCACACAGGATAATGGCGCCGAGGAGTTCGCCGGCGCTGGCGGACGCGTTGAGCGCGGCCCGCTGGAGGGTGGCCCCCATCACGACGCCGGCGTTGACGTCCACAAGAGCGGCAGTTACATGAGTGCCCCCGATCTCGAGCACCGGCAGCGCGTGCCGTTTTTTTGGCTGGTGCGGCGGCCCTCCCGGTTTCAAGGTACGAGAGCCTTGACCACCCTGACCGGTCCCGGGCCGAGCGGGCGGATGCTGTAGGGGCCCACGGCCGCGGGCACCACCAACGTCTCGGCGTAGACGAGAGAATGCCCCGGCCCGTTGGCCGGCTCCACCAAGACGCCCTCGCCCTCGACCACGTTGAGGACATGGAACCTGCCTTCTGTGGCGTCGTTGGCGACTGCCCCAGGCCTGAGGGCCATGCGCCGGACCTCGAAGAACATCTCTGGCAAAGCGCCCAGCAGCTCCTCCTGCCAGCCGTCACCGCGGCGGAGCGCCCTTGGCTGTTGGACAAGGTCGCGCCTCACGTCCGGCCCCCGCCGGTCAGTGTCCAGGTTCTTGAACGCATGGTTGACGTGCACCGGCCGGAGCTCGCCGTCGATGCCCTGGCGCAACCAATCGTAGAACCGTAAGGAGTAAAGGTAGGGCGTGGCGCTTACCTCGAGCACCACGTTGCCTTCACCGCTCCCGTGAGGGGTGCCGCCGGGGATAAGGAACAATTGGTGCGGGGTGGCCGGGAACGTAGGCACGTAGCGGGTAATTTCGAGTGGGGTCCCGTCGTGGTCGGCCTGGCTCGCCTCCTGGTGAAAGGCGTCCAGGTCGGCATCCTGGCGCAAGCCGAGAAAGACCCGTTGCGTCTCGCTACCTACCATGACGTAGTAAGACTCGTGTTGCGTGTACGGCCACCCAAAAACGGAGCGCATGTAGTCCTGTTTTGGGTGGCAGTGGACCGAGAGGTTGCCGCCGTCGACCGTGTCCAGGTAATCGAACCGGACCGGGAACGACGTCCCGAAAGCCCGGTGCACGCTCTCCCCCAGTACTTCCACGGGATGTTGCGCCACCACCAGCTGGAACGGCACCTCGACAAAAGGGCCGTCCTCTGCACCGATCAAGACTCCGGCCTCCGGCGCGATCAGCTCGTACCCGAGGGCCGTGTTGACCGAGCCGGGGTTTTGCCCGAGGGTGCGCTGTGCCCAGTGGCCGCCCCACGGGGTCGTGTTGAAGGTCGGCCGGGTACGAAACGGCCGCGTGGCCAGTTCGGCCAGCGTGGCCCGCAGTGTGGCGCCATCGAGGACCGCCGGCGCGTTGGGGTCTTGCATGTCGACCCAGAAGTCGACACGAGAGATGATTTCGTCGCGCTGGCGGTCGAGGAGCGGCCAATCGATAAAAAAGAGGCGCTTGGTGGTACCAGCCCCCGAACCGGGCGGCTGACCCAGGTTGAGGCCGCTGCCGGTCACCACCGCCGCCTCCGCATAGCGCTTCGGCAGGTCTGCGTACCACAACACGTCATGGCGTACAAGGGCGGCACCGGGACCGTAAACCACCCGGAGGCCTCCTGCCTCCACCCTCACGTGGGACGGCGGCCGCACCAGGTCGGACAACTGCCCTGACGCGAGGTAGTCGAAGTCGGGGTCGTCACGCAGCTCGAGGGACGAGGTCAGCTCCTGGAGGCGACGCCACGGCAACATCCACGCGTTCGTGGCCGTGAACTCCGTTTCGAAACCCCGATGGTCCAGGGCCTTGCCCAAGTCAGAGACGAGGTCCGCCCATCCGGCCGAGACCGGGCCGTCTATAGCCAGGACGGAAACCCCCTGGTTGAGGGACGCGACCAGCTCGTCCCACCCGGAGACGACCGGCCGGCCGGCGGGCGGGTAAGAAGGGGTAGCCGCATAAGGACGCACGAGCAAGCCCCTCCTCATCTGGCCCTCACCAGCAAGCCCGTCTTCATCTGGCCCTCATCGTCTGGCACCACCTTGTCGGACCGTTAGCTCCTCCTATGTTATCGATAGCATAGGCAATTTCCGGCGTCAAATGGGCTCGGCCCCCCGCCGCTGGGTCAGGCCTCCAGGGGTCACGCCGGTGACGGCCCCCCATCCGTCCACCCACGACCTGCCCATTTTCTTCTCGGCGCGAGTCACCACTTCAAGAGGATGCTCTGGGTGCAGCGTGGCCCGACCTCAACGGTCACCACCGATCCGTTGGTCTCGATGGGCGCCTCTTCGCGTTCGTCTGGCCGGACGGTCCAGGCCCCTCTAAGGGGGTTCCCCAGGTCTATCGTCACCCGCTCGTCATTGCCTTTGTAATTCAAGAGCCGCACCACCATTCCGGAGCCGTCCTCGGACACCTTTGAACCAACAACGAGGTCTGGCCCCTCGAGCACCTGGCACACCGCCCCATTAGGCGGGGAAAACTGCCTCCGGTCACGCAAAGCGAGCGGGGGTGTCCTGACTTCAGCAGAAAATCGCATCGCTCGGGTCACGTCAAGGTGCCCCGGCGTGCTCGTCAGGCTGTAACGAAGACGGATCCGGCCGTCTTGCTGGGCCTTGAAGTTCACGAACCAGTGGTTGTTGAGAGCCCAGGACATGACGACGGGGCTCGTCCGGTCCAAGTGCTCCACGACCCGGCCCGTGTTCACCCCTCCGAGGTGTACCAGCGGGGCGTCAACCGGTACGAGCACGACGCTGTGCTCAGGTCCGTCAACGCCGACCCAACCCTGGACCGGGTACCAACTTTTCACGCTCCCGGGTAGCTGTTCGACGTCGGGCTCGCACGGGACGCCGTTGAAATCACCGAGGAACGAAGAACCCTCGACCGTAAATGGGAAGGCGAAAAAGACGCTCTCAGGGCCCTCGACTGCAACTTTGTCAAAAATCCACTCGACGTCCAACCGCCGGCTGGCCTGCCAGAGTGTAAAAGTGCACCTGGCCGACCGCATCCCCGGTCCCACAAGGTCGACGGGCAAGCAAGCGCGGCCGGCGCCCACCTTGGCCTCGTGGACCGTGACCTCCGCGGGGCCGTCGTAGGCGAACTCGGCGTCGTCACGCCAGGAACCGAAGTCCTTGGCCGAGAAATCCGGGAGGAAGAGCGCCTCGCGGCCTTCGGGTGAAGTCACCCGTTCGTAGACATATT
>JASHVH010000337.1 GCA_030039575.1 Acidimicrobiales bacterium
CAACGGCGACACCGCCGCCTCCCTCACTACCGCGCCTACGTGCTCGACCACGGCTACTAGCTCCTCCTCCCCGGGCACCTACGCTTCCACGTGCACCGGGGCGGTGGACCCCAACTACGCCATCACTTATGTAGCTGGTACGGTCACGGTCAACGCGGCCGTAGCCCCGAGCCCGGTGCCGGCGCCGGCCACTACGACCACGACCACGACGACGGCGCCGCCGGCCAAGGTTTTCCCCGATGCCGGCACCACTTTCCCCAACGGGGCCATAGTGAGCTTCGGGGCTAAAGACTACGTCTTTGCCGGCGGTCGGGCGTTCGCCGCGGCCGCGGCCGAGCTGGCGGCCGTGGAGAAGGTCGACCACGCCAAAGTCGTCTCGGCCTCCGGCAGCACCGCCCCTACCGGCGTGGCCATGCGCGCCGGGGCCCTGCTGACCACCCGGGCCGTCAACGGCAGCCCCACCATCTACGTGGCCGGGACCGACGGCGAGCTGCACGGGTTCTCCACCGGGGGGCAGTTCTCCCGGGACGGTTATGACGCCGCTTTGGTGGTGACGGTGCCCGGCCTCGGCGGCGAAAAGGTGGGGGCCACGGTAGGCGCCGAGGGTTCCTCCGCCACCGCCTTGGCCACCCGGGCCGACGGGACCATCGCCGATTCGGCCGGGACTTTCTATGTCTTTGCCGGTGGGAGGGCGTTTGGGATCTCTTCCCCGGCGGCACTGGTGATATTGAGGGCCGCCGACCGGGCCACCGCCCTTGCTGGATCCGTCGGAGGGACCGAGACCGGCGCCAGTATTGCCAGCGGGGTGCTGCTGAGCGCCCCGGGCAAGGTCTACGTGAGCTATCAGGGCGACTTGTACCCCTTTAAAGCCGAAACCCAGCTGGCTGCAGATGGGTATGGCGGCACTGCGGCGGTGCCGGTCCCGGGCACCGGTGGGCTCAGCGTCGTTTCCCCTTACTCAGGGTCATAACGTGGTGGTCGAGTTCAGCACCGCCGAGCTGGCCAAGTCGAGCTTCTGGTCCCGAAGTTGACCGTTGCCGGTGTGCCACGGGCTGAACCCGCCAAAGTGCGGCCCGACCGGACGAGCACCCACGATATCGACCTGGTGGCCCACTACTCTCCCCAGACAGCACCGCTTTCACCAAGCCCGGGTTGGTCCACTCCGGTCGTTGGGGTGGGGGAGTGCCGCCGGACGATCAGGCCGCCGGCCGCGACGGCGGCGAGCAAGGCGATCGCCGGCCCGTAGACCATAGCGGTCCAGTGCAGGCCGAAATGCGTGATGACGACCCCAGCCGCTACGACGGGGGCACTGAACGCCAAGTAGAACACGATGAAGTACGTGGCGATGAGCCGGAACCACCACCCTAAGGGGCGACCAACGATCGCTCGCTGGCCGACCCCTGGGTGTGACCTATTACCGGAATGTAAGCCCGAACGCCGTGGGCACCAAGACCCTGCCGGAACGCTCGCCGACTACAGCCGGCTACGTGGCCGGTACAGCGGCGCAGCCACTGCTGGGCTCAGAACGACAGAAAACAAAACCTGGGGCTAAACCCCCACCGCTACGATCCCGGAGGGGGTTGCCCCCGCCGGCAGTGGCACCGGAGAGGTGGGGCTGGCCAGCATATAGCCGTCATTCAGATGGATCATGCTCACCCCGGGCAGCCCGTTGTCAATACCGTACAGGTTGTGGCCAAGCGCATCGACAGTGGTGTCCAGCGGTGCCGGAGCCTTGCCGTTCGAGAGCGTAGGCATCGGGAGATCCCCGAGCAGGGTCAGGGACCCGTCAAAGTTGATCGCATAGCTGGAGTAGCTGCCGCTCCCGGCGTTGGCGGCGAAGAGGTACTGGCCATCGGGCGAGATCGCCACCCAGCACGGGGCCGTCTGTTGGTCGGCAAAGGGAGAACTGCCGATCGATGTCAGCGCGCCGTTGGGTGCCACATTGTACGCGGACACGACACCCGCAAGGGCGCCGCCGTGGGCGTCTGACACGTAGAGCTCGCTCGGGTCAGTAGGCCGGAACGCGCTGCCGAACGGGCCCGCGACCGGAGCCGGGACCTGTGTACCTGCACTGAGCGCACCCTGGGCGTTCAGCGTAAAGCTGTCAATGAGGCCGGACGAGACCTCGGTACCGACCAGGTTGGTGCCCGACCGGTTGATGAGCACATCGCCGAGGTCGTTGGCGGCGCTGGGGACTTGGACCGGAGCGGTAGCCAGCGGTGCCAGCTGGCCGGCGGAGCTCAGGCTGAACCCGGCATAGTTCGCGGGGGTCGCAGGCGCGGTCGTCGTCGCTGCAACACCGTCGTTGGCGACATAGACAAGATTTCGGTTCACTGCGATGCTTACCGGCTTAGTGCCACCGGAGGGGAAGGGGCTGTTAGGTACCGGGGTGAGGCTGCCATCTGTGTTGATGTTGACGACCGAGATCTGGTTGCTTCCCCCATCCGCCACCAGTAGATAGCGCCCGTTGCTGGTGGCCTCAATGGAGTTCTGCGAACCCAGACCTTGGCCAAAGCCCACGCCGCCCACCGCGAAAGGGGACCCCGGCAGGGCCGTCAAAGAGCCGTTTGGGCTCTCAGCGTACCCGGCGACCGTGTTGGCCCCGGCCGTATTGTCATTCACGTAGACATAGCCCACAGCACCCTGGTCAGCCAAGGCGTGCTCGACCGTCGTCCCTAGCCCACCCACGGAAAGGGCAAGTACGCCGGCGAAACCGGCGACGCGCGTTAGTACCTGCATGTTGGTTTTGACCTCCTGCATCGGATTTGGGTTCCACGGGCTTTGTTGCCCGCTGCGACTTAAGCGTCAGGTGAGGCCGGTTTCTTACGGCCAGAGGGGATAAGAAAAACCTAAGCTCGTAGCTCAGCGAGCGGCTGCAGCCGTGAGGCGCCAAGCACCTTTCCGGACCGAGTCGGTCGGGCTCGCTGGTCGCCCCGAACGGCATGGTCATGGCTCGTACGATCCCGGGTGACTGGCTGTCCCGAGTTCCCGGCGACCATCTTCCGCCGGTACTTTTATGTCGAGCAGCTGTTGGGTACCGAATTATCACCGAGGTTCCTTACGAAAAGAAACCATCGGTCCGAAGTCAGGGTGACGCTGTTCTCCATTCGCGACGAGCCCCATAAGATTGGAGCGCTAGTTGAGGGACCCGCCAGCTGACCAGCCGGAAGAGCACCGCTCGGCCTGTGTGATCTTTCCCGTTAGCGGCGGTGCGCTTCAGGGGTGCTCGTTGGTGATGGCGGCAAGCAGCCCGTCGAAGTCGTCGCCGCACGGCCCGCACGCCCGCAGGTGGGCAGCGACGCCACGGTACTCCGGCTTCGTGTCCGCGCCGGCGGCTACTAATTCGGCAAAGATGTGCAGTACCGCCATGGCTTCGTCGCAGCCGACGTCGCCGGGGTCGGTATGGAGGAAACGCTCCAACGCTTCGGAACCGGTCATGTGCCTTCGTGCTCGGGAGTCAGGTACCCGCCGTCGACGAGTGCAGATCGAAGTTTGCGCCGGGCATCAAAGAGCATCTTATAGATGGCACCGCGCGTGCCCCCCATCTCTTCCAACAAGGCGTCGAGAGGGACACCGTTGACCACGATGGCCACAAACACCTGACGTTGGCGATCCGTCAGCGTTTCGTCCAGAGCGCGGACTAGCGCCTCGAGCAGGTCACGACCCTCGGACTGTTCGTCCGGCTGGATGCCGAAACGGTCTGCCAGACGACCCCAGTCCACCGGCTGCGAGGGCATGTCGGACCGGCGCCAGAAGTGCCGGGCGAGCTTCGTAGAGACCTCGAACATCACGAACTTGTACGCCCAGGTAGTGAACCGGCTCTCGCCCCGGAACTGCTGGAGCTTGGCGAGGACGGACACCAGGGCGTCGCCAGCGGCCTGGAAGGCGAGATCGTCCAGCTCGGGCCCGGTAACGCGCACTCCGGTGCTTCGGCGGTGGATCTCCCGCCGCGCTGCGCATACCAGTAGTTGGTGCAAGCGCCCGACCGCCTCTTCCCGCTCGCCGCCGGTCAGGCTCTTCAACCACTCTTCTGACGCGGAGTCGAACGATCCCAGCGCCAGCGGCGGATCTGACTTCACCTTTGACGAATCTCCTTGTCATATCTGCAGCCCATAAGGCCCAATCGGCCGAGGCCGAGCTTGCGGGACGATGCTGTGCCAGGCCGCAATATCTGAGCCGATTTTTACGTGCACGCCCTGAGGAGTTCCGCGAGACCTAGACGGGACGAAGGGGCCCAACACTGCCGTGTGGCTACCCTCGTCCAGCACGGTGGAAGCTTGGCCTGTGTTTCTGCCGCGCCGATACGATAAATGCTGGCCATCTACAGGCAGGCTTCAATGATCAACGGCGATGATATTGGTTTTCCCCTTCAAGGCTTGTGGCTTTGAAGTTTTGAGTCGTCAAGCAAGCAGGCCGTCGGGCCGCTGACGACCTAACTGGGCAACGATAGCGATGCGCCCGGCGGCCGAAGATGATCCCGGTCTGGCCTAACGTGCCGTCGCACCGGTAGCGGTTTAGGTGGAGTTGGTGCTTGGCGCAAACAAGAATTGTGCCCGCGGTCCAGGGCCTCGTCGTCTCCTTGTCGCCCGGTCGAAGTGACGGTTGTCACTCGCTCCTCCATCGCGAGGGTCTCCCCCCCAAAGCTTGTGGAACGGCAGCTCGGCGGCGAACGCGCTGGGCCGTGGGGCCGTTCGAGGTGTTTAAGTGTCGACCTGGCTGGACATATAAGTAGTGTGCACCTGGACCGGGTGAGCTGTCATCACCCGTCGGGCCTAGTCACCCGGGTGATTCACCCCCTGACAGAGCGGTCTCCTGGCCCTTACGGCGAGATTTAAGGCTCGCTTCCAGCCTTTCGCTGGCCGGTCAACGGCCTTCACTTCGGCCCGGTCAAAAAAGGGCCGGAGTCGGGCAGGATGTTCAGCTGTCGAGCACGCACAACGGCCTGATCCCGGCTGCCGACCCGGAGTTTGGCGTAGATGTTGCGGGTGTGCGTTTTGACCGTGTTGAGCGATACGTACAACTCGTTGCCGATCTCCCTAAGCGAGAGACGAGTCGACAGCAGTCGGAGCACGGCCAACTCGCGCTCTGAAAGTTCGTCGGTCCCCTCCGCGAGGGATGTCCCAGAGGCTCTGCCCACATCGTCGTCTGACCCGACCCAGGCGCGCAGGAAGCCAGCGTCGGGACAAGCGGCCAGCTGCCGCTTCGCCCGGGCGCGCAGGTCCGCTGCATCGGCTGGGGTGCCGGCCTCTGCGGCGATCCGAGCCAGAGCTAGCAGCCCGAAAACGGTGTCAAGACGCAGGCCACCGCGCCGGGCGATGTTCAGCCCATGCTCGGTCTCGCGCCATGCCGACTCGAGCTCTCCACAGGCGCGGGCGCGCTCACCAGCTGCGTAATAGACCATCACGGTCACCCAATGCTCACCGAGAGCCTGACGCTCGGCCAGCGTGCGGGCCACGGCCACCCG
>JASHVH010000338.1 GCA_030039575.1 Acidimicrobiales bacterium
CTTGGCCCCGCCGGCCGACTGCAGCAAGGCGTTGCCCTGGGTCGGCAGCCCGGCGATCACGTTGGTAAAGATCAGCACCGACATGCCCTGCCCGACGCCCCTCTGCGTGATCAGCTCGGCCATCCACATGACGACCACCGTCCCTGCTGTCAGGGTGATGACGATCAGCAGGACGCGGGGGACCGTGAAGTCCGGGATGAGGTCGACGTTGAGCGGGACCGATGTCCCGAGGAGGCCGCCGCCACCGTTGTGGAAGGCGTAGGCCAGCCCGGTCGACTGCAGGATGGCCAGAGCGATGGTCATGTAGCGGGTGACCTGGGTCAGCTTGCGCTGGCCGCTCGGCCCTTCGTCGCGCCATTGCTCGAACTTGGGTATGACCACCATCAACAGCTGGACGATGATCGAAGCCGTGATGAAGGGCATGATCCCGAGCCCGAACACCGCCAGCTTGGTCAGGGCACCGCCCGAGAACAGGTTGAGGTACGAGATGACGCCGCCGTTGCGGGCCGCCGCCTCCAGGGACTGGACGGCGTTGAAGTCGACGCCCGGGGCAATGATGTTGTCGCCCAGGCGGTAGACCGCGATTATGAACAGCGTAAATATGATCTTGTTGCGCAGGTCCGAGATGGTGAACGCTGCTTTGAGGTTCCGTAGGCTGGATGGTACGGGCATAGGGGCGGCCTTTAGTTCTCCTCGGTCCTACTGTCCCTGTCCGGGCTTGTCCATGTCTGCCTACCAGTCCTAGCAGTCGCGGCTACCGACTGGTAAGCGCGTTGCCCTTGGCGGGGGGTCGGCCGTGCCCAAACGGCGGCGGCAGGATGTGAGTCGACCCACCCGCAGCCTCGATGGCGGCGGCCGCTGAGCGGGAAAAGGCGTGGGCCGAAACATTGACGCGGCGGGTCAACTGGCCGACGCCCAGCACCTTGACCAGGCCCCTCTTGTGGACCAGGCCCGCCTGACGCAAGACCTCGGGGTTGACTTCGGTTGCCCCCAGACGCTCCACGGCGGACAGGTTGACGATCGTGTACTCGACCCTGAACGGGTTTTTGAAGCCCTTCAGTTTCGGGATCCGCTGCGTGAGCGGCAACTGGCCGCCCTCGAAGCCGGGCTTCGGGTTGTCGCGTGCCCCCGCCCCTTTGGTGCCTCGCCCGGCCGTTTTACCGCCCTTTCCGGCGATCCCCCGGCCGACGCGCCGCCGCGCCCTGGTGGAACCAGGGGCGGGGGCAAGGTCGTGGACCTTCACTTCGCCACCACCTTCCCATCGGTCCGGCCCGGGTCTGAAACCTCGACCAGGTGCACGACGCGCGCCACCATGCCCCTTATTTCCGGACGGTCCGGCAACACCGCCGTCTTACCGACCCGGCCGAGCCCGAGCGCCCGCAAGGTGGCCCGGTGCTTGGGCTTGACCCCGATCGCAGACCGGACCTGCCTGACCTGGATTTGGGCCTCCGCCATCAGGCCACCTCCGAGGGCACCCGGGGTGCCCGCTCGGCGTCCTGGTAGGCCCGCAGGACCCCACCGGGCGTCACCTCTTCGGCCGAAAGGCCGCGGCGGCGAGCCACCTCGTCGGGCCGCATGAGCGCACGCAGCCCTGCCATCGTGGCCTGGGCCACATTGATGCTGTTTGACGAGCCGAGGGACTTGGCCACCACATCGTGGATGCCGGCCAGTTCGAGGATCGGCCGGGCGGCGCCGCCGGCGATGACGCCGGTGCCCGGGGCGGCCGGCTTGAGGAGCACCCGGCCCGCGCCCGCCTCTCCGATAACGGGGTGGGTGATGGTGGAACCGGCCAGCGGGACCTTGAAAAGGCTCTTCTTGGCCTCCTCGATGCCTTTTTGCACGGCCAGCCCGGCTTCTTTGGCTTTGCCGTAGCCCAGGCCCACCGTGCCCGCCCCGTCGCCGATCACCATCAGCGCGGCGAAGCTGAACCGCCGGCCGCCCTTCACGACTTTGGCGACGCGGTTGACCTTGATGGTGCGGTCCTGGTACTGCTGCTGCTCAGCCATTTCCTAAAACTCCAGTCCTGCTTCTCTGGCCGCATCGGCCAGAGACGCGACTCTCCCGTGGTATAGAAACCCGCCCCGGTCGAAGGCCACCTGGGACACCCCCGCCGCCTTGGCCCTGTTCGCCACCAGCTTGCCTACTGCGGCTGCGGCGGTGCGGTTCCCGGTGCCGCCCGCCCCTCTGACCGACGTCTCCAGTGACGAAGCGGCGGCCAGCGTGCGGCCCGAAATATCGTCGATCACCTGGGCCACGATGTGCCGGTTGGAACGGAAGACGGCCAGCCGGGGCCGCTCCGGCGTCCCGTTCACCTTCTTCCGGACCCGGTGGTGGCGTCGAGCCCGTGCGGCCTGGTTGCCCTTGGCGTTGCTCAACTCAACCTCACTTAGCGGCCTTGCCGGCCTTGCGCTTCACGACTTCGCCCGCGTACCGCACGCCCTTGCCCTTATAGGGTTCGGGTGGGCGCAGCTTCCTTATCCGGGCCGCCACTTCACCGACGACCTGTTTGTCGCTCCCTCGCACCGTGATGCGGGTGGGCGCCGGGACGTCGAACGTCACCCCTTCGGGCGCCTCCACCGTTACGGGGTGGCTGAAGCCCAATGCCAGCTCGACCGTCCCCGGTCCTTTGGGCGTCGCCCGATAGCCGACGCCGACGATCTCGAGGTCCTTGGAGAACCCTGTGGTCACCCCGACCACCATGTTGCTGACCAGTGTGCGCGTCAGCCCGTGCAGGGACCGGCTACGCCTCTCGTCGTCAGGCCGTTCCACGAGGAGCACATTTCCGTCCTCACGCACGGTTATGTCCCCTGCCACGTCGTGGCTGAGCGTGCCGCGCGGGCCCGTCACGGTCACGGAACGACCGTCGAGCAGCACTTTCACCCCCGCCGGCACCGGCACGGGGTTACGCCCTATACGAGACATACAAAGCTCCTCAACTCACACCAAATCAACCGGTCTGGCAACCGACCTGACGCGCTCACCAGACATAACAAAGGACTTCACCGCCGACCCGCAGCCTGCGGGCCTCACGATCGGTCATGAGCCCCTGGCTGGTCGACAGCACGGCGACGCCGAGGCCACCAAGGACCCGCGGCAATTTGTCCGCCCCAGTGTAGACACGGAGGCCGGGCTTGGAAACGCGCCGCACGCCCGAGATGGTCCTGGTGCGGTCCGGCGCATATTTCATCGTCACCTCCAGGATCCGGCCGGGGCGCTTGTCGTCGCGCACCACGTTGAAGCCCGCGATGTACCCCTCCCGGAGCAGGATCGCCGCCAGCGCCTCCTTCAGCTTGGAAGAAGGCATCCTGACCACCTCGTGGTGGGCCACGTTGGCATTGCGCAACCTGGTCAGCATGTCAGCGATGGGGTCGGTCATGGTCATCTGCCGCAGCCTCCCTACCAGCTCGATTTGGTGACACCGGGGATCTCGCCGGCGTGGACCAGCTCACGCACGCAGATGCGGCACAGCCCGAACTTGCGCAACACTGAACGCGGCCTACCGCACCGCCGGCACCTGGTATAAGCCCGGACTTTGTACTTCGGCTTGCGCTGCGCTTTTATAACAAGAGCCTTTTTGGCCATGTAGTTGTTGCTCCTATACTTCGCCGACGGGACGCATCAGGCCGCTCCATCCCTGCGGAAAGGGAACCCGAACGCATCGAGGAGGGCCATACCTTCTGGGTCCGTCCTGGCGGTGGTGACGATGGTGAGGTCCATTCCCCTGGGGGCGTCGACCTTGTCGTAGTCGATCTCAGGGAAAATCAACTGCTCGTTGACGCCAAAGGTGTAGTTGCCCCGGCCGTCGAAGCCTTTCGGGGACAGGCCCCGGAAGTCCCGGACACGGGGGATGGCCAGGGAGATCAGCCGGTCGAAGAACTCCCACATCCGGTCGCCGCGCAGGGTGACTTTGGCGCCGATGGAATTGCCCTGCCGGAGCTTGAAGGCCGCGATCGACTTCTTCGCTTTGGTGACGATGGGCTTTTGGCCGCTGATAACGGTCAGGTCACGCACGGCCCCCTCGAGCAATGAGGGTTGCGCGACAGCCCGGCCCACACCCATGTTCAAGACGATCTTTTCCAGGCGGGGGACCAGCATGGGGTTGGGGAGACCGAGGTCGCGCTGAAGATTGCCCCGGAGTTCGGCGTTGTAAAGGGCGCGCAGGCGGGGCGGTTCGCTCGGACGCGGAGGCCGGCCCGGCGCCGCCTTGAC
>JASHVH010000339.1 GCA_030039575.1 Acidimicrobiales bacterium
GCCGGCGCGTTCGACTTCACCAGCCTGGCTGAGCTCGACCTCGCCGCGTGGCGTTACGTCCAGGCGGTCAACGTCGAGGCCGCACTTTGGCTCGCAAGGGCCTTCACTCCGGGAATGGCAGAGCGGAGGTTCGGCCGGATCGTGTTCATCACATCGGACACGTTCTGGGACCCGCCTACCAGGCCCCCCAACGAAGCCGAGCCAGCACCGCTCCCATACATCGCCAGCAAAGGCGCCCTGATCGGGACCATGCGGAAGTTGGCGCGGGCGCTGGGACCAGATGGCATATCTGTGACAACCGTCGCACCCGGCCTGACCGAGACGCCAGGCACCGTCAACAAGGACGCCGAGTTTGCCGACGTGGTGAACCGTCAGGCGCTGAAGCGCCGTCTCACGCCCGACGATACGGCCGCTGCTCTGGCGTTCCTCGTATCAGATGACGCGGCGGCCCTCACCGGACAGGAGCTGTGGTCGACGGCGGCCTCATCCTCCGTTGAACCGGCACAGCTTGAACCGATAAGCGGACAGCAGAAGAAGTCAATGACTGAGATGGAGTCGCTTCGGGCCGGCGCGGGGGAAAACTCGCCGGGTCACCCGCGCGGGATCTTTGCCGGTGGCTCATCGGCTCGGCGGCGGTGTGAGGCCGCCAGAGGCTGCCCGCCCACTTCGCATCATCGATGGTCCCGCTGGTGTGGACAGGTTGGCGGCTGTGTTTATCAGCGAAACATGTGAGAAGGCCTGCGGGAAGTTGCCCAGCATGCGCCCGGTAGAAGGGTCGTATTCTTCCGACAGCAATCCGACATCGTTGGTAAGCCCCCGCAGATGCTCAAAGATTTCGCGAGCTTCACCGCTGCGACCCATCAAGGCGAGATTGTCGGCCAGCCAGAAGGTGGTCATCAAGAAGGTGCCTTCCCCCCCTTCCAGGCCATCAACGCTACCGTCGGGCTGGTACCTCCGGACAAAGCCTTCGTCGACTAACTCCTTTTGGATGGCGGTGACCGTGCCAACAATGCGCGGGTCATCGGGAGGAAGGAAACCTACTGGCGCGAGCATCAGCAGGCTGGCGTCGAGGAGCTTGGACCCGTAGTACTGAGTGAAGGAGTTGAGCTCGTTGTCGAAACCTTTGTCACAGACCTCCGCATGAACCTGCTCCCGCAGGTGGGCCCAGTGCCCGACTCGCTGCTGGGGCAAATAGTGGAACTCCTGCGCCAATCGAATAGCCCGGTCGAAAGCCACCCACGCCATGACCTTCGAGTGGGTGAAATGGCGCCGGGGACCGCGCACCTCCCAGATCCCATCGTCAGGTTCGGTCCAAACGTCCTCCAGGTGGTGCAGGATGGCTAATAACAGGTGTGGGTCCCAGTCGATCTTGCGAGGGAAAGCGTGCCTGGCTGCCGTGAGGGCGGAGTCCATCACCTCGCCGAAGACGTCGAGCTGGAATTGTGTCGAGGCCTGGTTGCCGATTCGTACTGGCTTCGAGCCCTGGTAGCCCGGGAGAGCATCGAGTTCGATCTCAGTGAGGCGTCGCTCGCCTCCTACGCCGTACATGATCTGTAGTTCGCCGGGGCTGCCGGCCACCGCCCGTCTGAGCCAGCGGGTCCAAGCCGCCGCCTCCTCCGTGTAGCCCGACAGGAGAAAGGAAGCCAGGGTGAAGGTGGCGTCCCGCAGCCACGAATAACGGTAGTCCCAGTTGCGGCTACCGCCGAGCGCTTCCGGTAATGAGGTTGTGGCGGCGGCGCACACGGCCCCGCTCGGCCCGTAGGTCAGGGCTTTCAGGGTTATCAACGATCGGATCACGTCATCACGCCATTCCCCGTTGTACGTGCAGCGACTTACCCAGTCGCGCCACCAGCGTTGCGTGTGATTGCGGGCGGCCAGGCTGTCAAGGGGGAGGGGGACCGGGGCGGTGGAAGGGAACCAGGTGAGGGAAAATGACCTGCGCGTATTGGGGCTGATCTCAAAGGATGCTACCGTCGAACGGCCCCGCCCCGCGAGTGGGACCGGGCTGTGAAAGCGTAGGCCCTCGCTGCCGGCCACCATTACCAGACCGTCCCCGGTGGAGGTGACCCACGGAGTGATGGACCCGTACCCGAAGCGCACGATCAACTCCATCTCCATGTCGACCGTGCCCTCTCGACCCTCCACGGTCCGATGGATGGTGGAGTCCGTGAAATAAGGAGGCATGAAATCGATCACCGCTGCGCGGCCAGACGCAGTTTCGAACACGGTTTCCAGGACCAGGGTCTCTTTTTCGTAGCTTCGCGAAACAGAAATGACGCGTTCCTTCGGGGCAATCAACCATCGACCATTGTCCTTCGTCCCCAGCAGAGCAGCGAAAGCTGCCCCCGAGTCGATACGAGGAGCGCACCACCAGTCGATAGAGCCGTTCCGATCGACCAGGCCAACGGTCCTAGTGTCGCCGATGATGGCGTACTCCTCGATCCTTGCCGGCGTCACTCGACCACCCCTCTCCAGACACTTACTGGGAAGAGGTTACGCCAGTTCCGGTCCTTCACCTCGACTGGCTGGTCCGGCGACACAGCGCCTGGCCGAAGGCGCGGGTCGGGACCACGATGAGCTCGTCCGACGTGCATGCTGTCGCACCTGGCCACGCCCAAGCGGCCGCGCGTCGAGGTCATTGAGAACCCGTGTCCTCAACTGGCTCTTCAAGGGCAACCATCTTGCCGACATCACGCAGGCACAGATCTCGTCGAAGAAGATCCGCGCGTTGGGCGCCTTGTCGAGACCAACGCTTAGGGCTCTTGGGGGGTGACCTACCGTCGTGGCGATGGGCTCGCAGATGGGCAACCCGCCGAAGGTCAGAGTCGAACGGGTTGTTGGCACGGCGGTTCCTCTCGGTCGTTAGTGAGTTACGATTTTTACAGCCCGAAGGTATTCCCGCCGTTGGCCGTAATCGTCTGGCCGGCATTGTTCACCAAGATGTCCACGTGCCCGAGTTCGTCGCTGACTTGTTGGCGCGCAGCCTCAATCGAGGACGGATGGCTGGTGTCGAGTTTCGCCGCCAGGGCTGTTTGGTCAGCGGCCACCACGCGATCTTCCGACTTGCGCATGTCGACAATGTCACCGAGCACGACGGTCGCTCCTTGCTCTGCGAGGCCCACGGCAATTGCCTGACCGATACCATGGGCAGCGCCGGTCACAAGTGCGACGCGTCCGACGGGCGGGGCCTGTGTTGGGGGTGTGGGCATGGCCCTTCTCCTTTTGTGTGGTTGCGAGCTGAACGGGCCCTCAGGAGCCGACAGTTTCGGCGACGGCCGGCTTGAGCACTTCCTCGCACCATTGGCGAAAGCTCGTCGGCGTCGAGTTCTCGGCGGTGCGCAGCACGGCGTTGTCGATCCCTTCGTCCTTGGCCCAGGCCATGTCGGTCATGCCTTGGGCCATCGCGTCTGACATGCCGAAGCTGACGAACCGGGCCTTGTAGGCCTCGAAGGTGATCTGCTGGAAGCGGACCTCGGTTCCTAGCACCTCGGAGATGATCTGGGCCATGTCGTTGAATGACAGGTCCTCTGGGCCGAGGAGAGGCACCTCGCCCACCCCGACCCAGCTCTCGTCCAGGAGCAGGCGTGCCGCAGCAGCGGCAATGTCACGAGTGGCAACGGTTGGTAGCTTCCGGTCGCCCGCGATGGGCGAGACGAACAACCCCTGGCTCTTGATTGCCGCGGCCTGACGGACCATGTTGTCCATGAAGGACGGGTTGGTCAGCGCCCGATAGGAGACGCCGCTGGCTGCGATCAGGTCGTCCATGGCCAGCGAACCGGCCACGTAGCCGGCTCTGTCTGCCCAGGGGGTGCCACGGCCGAGCGCGGAAACACCGACCACTCGCCCAATGTTGTGCTTCGCCAGCGCATCGGCAGCAGGCCGGGTGAAATCGACGTAGGCAGCGTGGACAGACAGGGCGCGCGGGTCTGGCGGTGCCAGCCAAAACACTGCATCGGCACCAGCGAACGCCGCGTCGACGACCGAGGCATCGCCGTGGGAGCCTTCGATAACCTCGACGCGACCACGGACCTCGTCTGCAAGCACAGATGGGTCATGTGCGATGACACGGAGCGCCTCATTGCTCTCCAGCAGGTCGTCGAGGACCTGGTGGCCGATCTGACCGGCGGGAGTTGTGATGACGATCATGGGGACCTCCAATCAAGCGGCTATTACTCGCAGTGTCGCCAGCGCGTTGGTGATCGGGCATCACATGTGATGGACGATTGACCTGGCGTCATCAAGCGGCGCTCTCCCGACAACCACGTGGCCAGCACTCGCGAAGGAGCATCCACGAGGTGTAGTGACCACTTGTTGCCCACTTATGCCCGAGCGTTTAGTTGACTCCGTCTGTGCCCGGGCACCGGATCTCCAGAAGTTCGAGCCCGAGGGACTCGAGTTGGTGGATCACCCCATAAAGCGCAGACTGGTCCAGCGGTCCGGAAAGGAACGTGTCCTTGCTGGCTAGATGCACTGACAGCATCGGGAAAGCCTCGAGGATCGTCGGGCCGATGGGGCCACGGACGCGTATCTCGTAGTGCGCTGGCCCACCTCCGCTGCGACCTGTCATCTCTACACACCTTGGTCCAGAGGTGGATGAGCGCCAATCACATGGCGAGGATGATTAGCCAATCATCCAGTCATGGCCACCTCAATGGCCCCGACCCCACCTGGGGGTCTGGCAAAGGCTGCCGGTGGCCCAAGCGTAGTCAATGACTCGACTGGGACCAGCTCGCTTCCTTCAATGTCGAGGTTGGTAAAGCCGGGTCAGACGTCAAGGCTAGTACGGCGTGGCCACCGGCCTGCCCGCAAGCTTCTCTGGACACACCGTACTCGCCCATTGGGGGACCACCCGGCCAGGCTCGGGAGCGTGCGTAGGCCCCCGGGTGATGGATCAGCAGACAAACGCTGGCTGACGCGTCGTTGGTCAGAGCTTCGGCTCGGACGCTCGCTCGGAGCCGGTGGACTAAAACTGCCCCGGTCCCGTTGGCTCGGTGGCGTTAAGACAGCGCAAAGGGCGCCTCAGAACCCCCCCGAGGCAACCTATAGTTTTGGCTCAGGAGAGCCGGGAAGCCTGGTCGGCATAAGGTATCGGACCAACCTCGAAAGGACCGGGAGTTAAGTGGTCATGGTGTCGGCGAGCCCACGTGTTAGCGACCCGGTGTCTGGAGCCCTCACTCCAATGCCGGGGCCCCGTCTTTCGGTATTCAGAGGGCGGGACGTCAACCTGGCAAAGAGTGCGGCGACGCGAGGACCGACGCCATCTCCGGGAGTGATTGTGGAGACGAGGAGCACCCGATGGACCGACTGAGTTCCCCGCCTGACGCAAACGGCCATCGAGCGGTCTCAGGTAGCGGAAGAGATAGTGTCATCCCGAGGCCGGACCTGTTCAGCCTCCTTAGCGAAGCTGGGCGCGTTGCGCATGTTTCAGCCCCTCCGGGGTGCGGCAAGACCGTGCTCCTGCGCTCCTGGATCGCCGAGGCCGGTCTTTCGGATCGCGTCGCCTGGGTGTCAGTCGAGCGCATCGAGCATGACCCACAGGCCTTCTGGCTTTCGGTGGCCGAGTCGCTCCGCAGGACGCGTGCCGGGTCGCCGCTCGTACGGGACCTAACGGCATCCCCCGGCCTCGACAGTTGGACCATCGTCGAACGTCTCGTCGACGATCTCGGTCCCCTCGGCGAACCTCTCTGGCTCGTCATCGACGACCTGCACGAGCTGGGATCGGAGGACGCGATCCGGCAGCTTGCGTTCTTGTTGCAGAGGGGGCCCGGACGGCTTCGGTTCGTGCTTTCGACTCGTCGCGACCTGCCATTGGGCCTTCACCGCTTGCGACTGGAGGGCGAGGTGACGGAGCTGCGGGCCGAGGACCTTCGCTTCAGTGCCGTGGAGTCGAGGGCTCTCTTTGAGCGGTCCGGTCTGCGGCTCTCAGATAGTGCACTGAAAGAGTTGGTCGGCACAACCGAGGGGTGGGCTGCGGGCCTCCGCCTGGCCGCGCTGTCGATGGCGAGGCACCCCGACCCGGAGCGCTTCGCGTCGACTTTCGGAGGGCATGAGCGGAACGTCGCCGAATACCTGTTCGCAGAGGTCCTGCAGAGTCAGAGCGACGATGTGAGACGGCTCCTCCTTCGGACCTCGGTATTGGAACGGGTGAGCGGTTCGCTCGCTGACCACCTCACCGGGAGCGCCGGCGCGGAAGAGGTACTGTCCGAGCTCGAAGAGGCGGGCGCATTCGTCGTGGCGCTCGATGCCGAGCGCGTTTGGTTCCGTTACCACCACCTGTTCAAAGACCTGCTTTACCTCGAACTTCGCCGGACCGCTCCTGGTGAGATCGCAAAACTCCACCGTGCCGCGGCCAATTGGCATGCCGAATTTGGCCATCCGGTCGAGGCGATAAGGCACGCTCAGGCTGGAGAAGACTGGGATTTCGCGGCCAAGTTGCTTGTCCTCAACTGGTTCGGCCTTTACCTCGACGGGCGCCAGGCGGTCGCTAGGCAACTCATCGCTGCTTTCCCCGAGAGCAAGGTCGCCCAAGACCCCGAGCTTGCCGCCTTGGCGGCCTTTAATGAGTGGGCCGAAGGGTCAGCCACTGATGCCGATCGTTACTTGGCGATAGCCCTCCGCGTATCTACGGCGATCCCTGATGATCGTAAAGACCGGCTCGAAGTGGCGCTGTCCGTCGTGCGACTGTCACTCGCGACTACGCGAAATGACATTGACGCGGTGACAAAGGAGGTGCAGCGCCTGACCGCGCCCGAGACGCGAACCGCGGTGGACTGGCACGGCAACGACTTGAATGCGCTCGCGCTTACAGACATTGGCATTGCTCAGATTTGGACTGGGCAATTGAACGCGGCCGAGGTGCAGCTGGAACGGGCGCTGGTGGAAACACGTCGGGTTCGCCGGCCCGTGCTCGAGGTACAGGTCCTCGCCCACTGGGCTCTGGTTGCGCTGGCCTGGTCACTGGCCCTCAGCGAACAGCGCGCTCTCGAGGCCATCGAGGTGGCCCAGGCGCACGGGTGGGAAAGAGAAAGCTCGGCCGCCGTTGCACAGCTTGTCATCGCGGTGGCCACGCTCTTGCGAGGACGATTCGAGGAAGCGGAACAGTGGCTCGTTCAGGCTGAGCTCGGGATAGTGCCCGGAGCCAAGCCGACTATTGACCTGTTGGATTATGGCACCCGCGCGCTCTTGGAGTTCGCGTGCGGGAGGCACCAAAAAGCGATGGCGGCCTACCGCGACTATGAGCTTGGGGAGCAGCTCGTCGTCAGTCGTCATCTCGTTGCCCTCCGGTTCCGACTGGACCGACTGACCATGATGACCCGGCTCGGCCGGTTTGACGAGGTGCAACAGGCTTTGGACCGCATGGGCCAGGACTTGCGCGACACCGCCGAGATGCGGATGGTGGCCGCCACGTTGAGGCTGGCACAGGGGAAGCCTGATGAGGCACTGGCGGCTATCGCGCCCGTTGTTGACGGGCCGACACCGCCGGACTTCCTTCGAGGTCAGATTCAGGCTCTTCTGCTGGAAGCTTCGGCCCGGGCGGCACTGGGAGACGGCGAGGCAGCTGCCGATGCCCTTGAGCGTGCACTTGACTTCGCCGAGCCGGACGGCCTCTTGCTCCCCTTTCTGCTCGTCCCGTTAGAGGAACTTCTGGAACGTCACCGCCGATCTCGGACCAAGCATGCCTCGCTGATCTCGGAGGCAACCAACTTGTCGCTGGGAAAGTCCCTCTCGCACGCAGGGGTGAGCCAGTCGCCCGTGGCGGACGAACCGCTATCGGAATCGGAGCTGCGTGTGCTCCGCTACCTTCCAACGAACCTGCAGGCTCAAGAAATAGCCAGCGAACTGTTCGTTTCCGTCAACACTGTCAGGACGCACATGCGCCATCTTTACTCGAAACTGGACGTCCATAGCCGGGGAGAAGCAGTGGAACGGGCAAGAAATATGGGCCTGCTTTCGAGGTCGCAAGTAAGGCACTGACTGTGCGCTCGACCTGACGTCGATTGGGAGTTAGGACTGCTCAGGTCACAGTCTCGATATATCGTTGCAGTTGACTTGCCTCTCAGGGGAGCCCGCCCGCGTGCCGCGAGAAGAGGTGTTCAAGCCGCACCGACAGCGGGTGCGCCGGCCCTGACGGGACGATGCGAGTCGCCAGCAAGCCAACGAGGGCGATAGCGGCGGCGACTAACATGGCGACGCCCGTGCGGTGACTGTCACTGCCTGGGACAACGACCAGGATGGCCGAGACGACGGCCACGCCGAGGGCTGAGCCGACCTGACGAAAGGCGGTAAGCACGGCGCTGGCCGAGCCCTCGGCTCTAGCGGCCACCGGCCCGCGCGTCCCTGCCAGGGTCGAGGCAACCTGAGCAAAACGGGCCGCTATCCCCATTACAAATAGCGAGGCGAGCAGCCCTGCGAGTGACCCGCTAAGGACGCTAGTAGCGGATCCCACCAGGGCCAACAGCCCGAGGGACATCCCTGCGGTGAGGGCGCGCCGCGGCCCGAGCGCAGGGACGATCTTCGAGGCCGGGCCGGCGAGGGCAAAGGCGCCGGCCGCCTGGGGGACAAAGCACAAGCCCGTCACGATCGGGCTGAGGCCTCGTCCTTCCTGCAGGTACAGCGTGACGAGGATCACCTGGCCCGCGTTGCAGGCACCGAAGGCAAGGATGCAGACGTTCGCCCCAAGGATGGCCCGGTCTTTCAACAGGTCGAGGTCGAGGAGTGGCTCAGGCGTCCTCCGTTCGCGGAGTACGAACGCGCCAAGGAGCAGAAGGCCGACACCGACCACCACGGCCGGTTGAGTCGGCTGCAAGGTGTCGCCCGCCCTGGTCACCCCGAACACGACCAGGGCTACACCGGCGGTGGCGAAGAGCGCGCCGGGGACATCGAGGTGGCGGGAGCGGCGGGGTGAGTCGGCCGGGAGCAGCCGCCAGGACGCAGCGAACAGCGCCACGCCGACCGGGACGTTGACGAAAAAGACGAGCCGCCAGCTGGCCTCGACAAGAAGGCCCCCGACGACCGCCCCAGAAGCGAAGCCGGCCGAGGCAACTGCGCCATAGATGCCGAGCGCGTGACTGCGCCCCTGCTCGTCCGGCCAGCTCGTGACGAGCAGGGACAGCCCCGCCGGTGCCAGCAACGCGGCGCCAAAGCCTTGCACCGCTCTCGAGGCGATCAGCAGCCTTGGCTCGACGGCCAGGCCACCGGCAATGCTGGCGAGGACGAACACGCACAGCCCGACCCGGTACAGCCGCGCCCGGCCAAATACGTCTGCCAGGCGCCCGCCCAGCAGCAGGCAGCCACCAAAGGCGATGGCGTAGGCGCTGACCAGCCACTGGAGCGTCGTCGTAGCGACGTGCAGGCCGTGCTGGATCGAGGGCAGCGCCACGTTGACGATCGTGAAGTCCAGCACGACCATGAACTGGGCCATGGCCAAGGTGATGAGGAGGGCCGTGCCCGCACGAGACGGCCCCGGGACGGGGGCCTGCGGGCTGGCCGGAGGCGGACCATCGGTGCCTCTTCCGCTCGATCCCATGCACCGGCTCCTGTGTTGTCAGTGCGGGTGCACTGTCGCTCCAAAGTTTTGCGCCCACACGAATTGGTTTACCAATCCGACGAACGGGTGGCAGAAGAAGGGGACTGTGAACCCGCACAAACGTGCAACCATAAGTAAGTTGCCTCTGCCCATTCGACCCCGCGGACTGCTCCTGACCGTCGTCCTTTTGGGACTGGCGTCACTAACTGCCGCAAGTTGTGGCGGCTCTAGTAGCTCGTCTTCCACCACTACCAAGCCAACAAGCCCTCCTTCTACAACAGCCGCACCAGCTACGACGACCCCACCCGCGGCTACTCCGACAACTGAAGCCAAAGGCAAGTTCGTGACGTTCGGCGATGGTACTTACACGGTGGGGGAGACAGTGAAGGCTGGGACGTACAGGGCGACGGGCCCTGGTTTCAACTGCTATTGGGAGCGCCTCAAAGGCTTCAGCGGTTCGCTCGACGACATCATCGCCAATAACAACACGGGCGACCCTTCCGTGGTGACTATTTCCCCCAGTGACAAGGGCTTTAGGACCAGTGGTTGCGGAACTTGGACTTCGGACCTGTCGCAAATAACGAAATCGAAAACGTCGTTTGGCGCGGGCACCTACATCGTGAACACCGACGTCGAGCCGGGCACGTACCACGCCCCAGGTAGTGATCTGTGCTACTGGGCTCGTCTCTCGGGCTTCGGTGGCACCTTTTCTGAGATCATCGCGAACGGCAACCCGACCGGAAGCGTGATCGTCACAATTGCCGCCAGCGACAAGGGGTTCGAGTCAGCTCGCTGCGGGACATGGACAAAGAGTTAGGCGTCATCGCCGCCAGATCACCCTCTGCGCTGTTACGACCCCAGAACCTTGGCCTTCTCCTGTTGGAACTCAGGTTCGCTGATCACTCCTTTGTCCCGCAGGTCTGCCAGCTTGGCAACCTGGTCGGCAGTGCCATCACCCGAGCTGGACGAGACCTCCTGGACGTACTGACGAAAGGCTTGGTCTTGCGCCTGGGCTGCTTGCACCTGATGTTCGTGCATTTTGCTGCCCCGGGCAATGAGGTAGACAAGCACGCCGACCCAGGGAACTATTATGACAAAAAATGTCCAGAGGCCCTTCGCCCAACCTGACAGGTCACGGCTACGGAAGATGTCGCCAAAAACGACAATGAGCAACCAAATCCAGGCGAAGAACAAAAAGAACCACAGCATAGTCAGGAAAATGTCGAGCAATGGGTAGGTGGTGGTGGCTAGCATCTTTTCAAACCTTTCGTTGTTGTCGTACTGTTGCCCGTCGCAACTGGGCTGAAATCGGCACCAGCTCCTGCCCCTGACGAGGAAGCACTGGCCCGCTTAGCGGGACAATAATTCCAAGTGGTCCGGCGCGGCTCATTCGGTCTGGGTGATTACGGAAGGTGTACTGTTGCCGGGCAGGCTCCCTCTTTTTTTGCCAGGCCGGGTCGTCGATCAGCTAGCGGCGACTAGGTCACGGCGGCTCCACTGCCCGCACTTCGAGCAGCTCCAGCCCGAGCGCCTGGACCCGGGCGATGGCCCCATGCAGGGCAGCCTGGTCCGGCAGCTCGGCCCGTAACGTGGTGCGCTCCGGGCCTACGACTACGTCGAAGTCCTCGAAGGCATCCACTACCGCAGGCACGGCCTGGCCGGCGATGATGATCTCATAGGTCCTCGGGATTATCACTGGTGTGCTCTTTGAGCCAGCCTTCTCTCGTCCCTAAGTATCCTGTGCCGTTACGGCCTCGTCATCACCCACGCCCGGGTGATCGTGCGCGTCCGTGTCGTGCACAGTCCCCGGCCAACTGGGATCACCCACTAATGGGTGATGCGGTGCCCCCGACTTGCTCTTAGCGTTATCGAAGAAGAGCCAAGGAGGTGGTCATGTCGTTGTCTTCGGTGATCGGGCCGGCCGCTCGGGCGGCCCAGGCCCTCGGCGTGCGGCCACCGTGGGCAGAAGGCGCCGGGTCGGCCAAGTTCATCCCTCCCAGTCCCCCGCGCCACCTCGTGAGGCGAGACCGCCTCGACCGCCAGCTCGCGATGGCGCTCAACCACGGCCTTACCATTGTCACCGGCCCGTCAGGGTCTGGCAAGAGCGTGCTGCTGGCGGACTGGGCACAGGGCTTTGCCGACGGGGTAGTGGGTTGGCTGTCGGCCGGCGAAGCCCACAACGACCGTGAGCTGTTCTGGCGCGACGTGTCCCTCGCGCTCGGTGACCATGAAACCGACGATGCGCCGGCTCACCAGTGGCGTCTTGTGGACGACGAC
>JASHVH010000340.1 GCA_030039575.1 Acidimicrobiales bacterium
CAGTGGGCATGACAAAACCGGGGGACGTCGACCACCACACCCGGGTGCGCTGTTACCAGGCCGTCCTGAAGGGCTACCCCCACGCCACCGCCACCCTTTCGCTGCTGCCCCTGGCCATGCGCATGGGCGGTCCCCGGGAGGCGGTCTGGCACGCCATCATCCGCAAGAACTACGGCGCCAGCCATTTCATCGTCGGCCGCGACCATGCTGGGCCGGGAAAAGACTCCACCGGCGAGCCGTTTTACGGTCCCTACGACGCCCAGGCGCTCCTCGCCGAGCACGCCGACGAGCTCGGGATCGGGGTGGTGCCCTTCCAGCAGATGGTCTTTGTCGAGGACCGAGACGAGTACATGCCCACTGACGAGGTGCCGTCGGGGGCAAGGGTCCTGGACATATCCGGTACCGAGCTGCGGCGGCGGTTGGCGGAGGGGCGTGACATCCCCTCCTGGTTCACGTTCCCCGAGGTGGCCACCGAGCTCCGGCGTAGCTACCCGCCTCGCTCCCATCAGGGGTTCACCGTCTTTTTCACCGGCCTGTCCGGCGCCGGCAAGTCCACCATCGCCAGTATCTTGCTCACCAAGTTGCTGGAGGAGGGGGGCCGGCCCGTGACTCTGCTCGATGGCGACATCGTCCGCAAACACCTGTCCTCGGAGCTCGGCTTCTCCAAGGAGCACCGCGACATCAACATCCGCCGGATCGGTTGGGTCGCCTCGGAGATCACCAAGAACGGTGGCATCGCCATCTGCGCCCCCATCGCGCCGTACGAGGCCGTCCGCCAGGAGGTGCGGGAGATGGTGGAGCCGCTCGGCGGTTTCATCCTCGTGCACGTCTCGACTCCGATCGAGGTCTGCGAGCAGCGCGACCGCAAGGGCCTGTACGCCAAAGCCCGGGCCGGGATAGTGAAGGAGTTCACCGGGGTTTCCGACCCCTATGAGGAGCCCGGCCACGCCGAGGTCCGCATCGACACCTCGAACGTGGGCGCCGAGGCGGCGGCCCAGCACGTCATAGTGCACCTGCAGACCGAGGGTTACCTGGGCGCGTCCTGACCGCCATGTCACTGCCAAAGGCAGCCGCCCGGCTTTGTCCCTGGCCCGCCACCCGTAAGTATGGTGGCTCGCCCTCGAATTTCGGCCCCAAATCGAATTTCGGCCCCAAATCGAAGTTCGGCCCCAAAATCGAAGTTCGGCCTGTCATGAAGTTCGGCCCGCCATGAAGTTCGGCCCGCCATGAAGTTCGGTTTGGTGGGGACGGGTTATTGGGCGCGCCATGCCCAGGCACAAGCGCTGGCCACCGAGCCCACCATCGACTTTGTCGGCGTCTGGGGACGCGATTTGGGCCGTGCCACCGAGGTGGCGTCCCCGCACGGCGTTCTCGCCTACGCCGACTACGACGCCTTCCTGGCGGACGTCGATGCCGTAGCCTTTTCGCTGGACCCTGACGCCCAGGCGGAGCTGGCCACGAGAGCGGCCGCCGCCGGGAAGCACCTCTTGTTGGAAAAACCCGTCGCCACTTCGGTTGAAGCCGCGTTGCGACTGGAGTCGGCGGCCGAGCAGTCTGGCGTGTGTTCGGTTGTGTTCTTCACCCGTCGCTTTGAGGACACCCATCGTAAATGGCTAGACGACCTCCAGCGAGAAGGGGGTTGGCGAGGGGCCTGGTCTTTGTGGATGGCAGATGGTTTGTCGCCCGGGAGCCCGTTCGAGTTTTCCGTGTGGCGGCGGGAAAAGGGGGCGCTTTGGGATATCGGGCCTCATGCTCTCTCGTTGCTGTGGCCTGTCCTCGGCCCCGTCACCGCGGTTAGCGCCGTTCGTGGCCAGCACGACCTCGTCCACCTCGTACTGGCTCACCAGAGTGGGGCCACCAGCACCGCGTCCCTGACTCTGACCGCTCCGGCTGCGGCCACCTACAACGAGCTCACCTTTTGGGGCCCTTCGGGACGATCGACGATGCCGCCAAGCGAGATGTCGACTCAGGAAGCGCTACGCGTGGCTATACGGGAATTAGTCGACTGCGTTAAGCGCGGCGACCCTTCGCACCCGTGCGGTCTGGCGTTTGGGCGCCAGGTCGTCGAAGTGCTCGCGCTAGCCGATCGGCACGTTTCGTGGCATGGCGCACCCGGGGCGGAGTAGCGACGTGGCCTTCGCGGGGACGGTGTACGCTGAGCCTGCCACTACGCGTTGCAGGACTTCGTGAAATTCGTCGAGGACCGCCCACCGGTAAGTGAAAAAGAGGTACCCACCACATGACACCCAGCCAGCAGTACCTGCAGTCTTGCCGGGAGGTTTTGGAGCTCATCAGCAGCACCCAATCAGAAGCAATCGACCAGGCGGCCGGCCTGATTGCCGAGCGGGTAGCGGGCGGAGGGATCGTCTACACGTTCGGTACCGGCCATTCCCACGAACTGGCCGAAGAAGTCGCTTACCGAGCGGGTGGCGTCGTGCCGGTGAGCCCGATCCTCGAGCCCAGCTTGACCGGGTCGACGGAAGTGTCCAAGAGCGAGTTCCTCGAGCGGCTCGAAGGCTTCGCGCCCCATATCCTCGACTATCACCACGTCGGCCAAGAGGACGTACTGATCATAATTTCCAACTCGGGCCGCAACGCCGTCCCGGTGGAAATGGCGATCGAAGCCAAGTCGCGAGGGATCCCGGTGCTGGCGGTAACCTCGCTGGCTTATTCGCGCGAAGTGTCATCCAGGCAGCCGGGCGGGAAGAAGCTCTATGAAGTCGCCGATATCGTGATGGATAACTGCACGCCCTACGGTGATGCCGTCGTCAACTTGCCGGGAGTGGCCCAACCCGTGGGCCCGTTGTCCACGGTCGCCGGGGCGGCTTTGCTGCACGCGGTCATGGTGGGAGTAGCCGAGCGTCTGGTCGGGAAGATGAGCCCGGTGCCCGTTTTCTGGAGCGGGAACCTCGACGGTGTCACGGATAAGAACCGCCAGATGATGGGCCCCTACCGCGCCCGGGTCCGTTTTTGGTGAAAACAGGCTCACATGCCTAGCCTGAGTCTCGGGTTGTGACTCTCTTTCGGGGCGGCCGTGTAGTGACGCCCGGCGGCGTCCTGGACGACGCGTGGCTGGAGGTGGAAGACGGCAAGATCGGGCGCATCGGCCGCGGCACCGCACCGCCCGAGACGGTTGACCTTGGTGGAGAGTGGCTTTTGCCCGGTTTCATCGACCTCCACGTCCACGGCGGGGGAGGGCACAACGCAGCCGAATCAGTTGCCGATATGGCCGGCGCCGTCGCGTTCCACCGCCGGCACGGTACTACGCGCACGCTGGTTTCGCTCAACGCCGCCCCTCCGGAGGCCCTGGCCCAACAGCTCCGCTGGGTGGCGAAGATGGTCGCCGCTGGTGCCGGGCCCGATGGCCACGTCGTCGGCGCTCACCTCGAGGGCCCCTTTCTGTCTGAGGTGCGCCGTGGTGCTCAGACCGCGGCGTACCTCCTGATGCCTGACCGTGACCTTTTCGCTAAGTTGGTCGAGGCGGCGAACGGGGCACTTCGCAGCGTCACCATCGCGCCGGAACTGCCCGGTGCCCTCGACGTAATTGGCGACATATTGGCCGCCGGAGCCGTCGCCGCCATCGGTCATACAGACGCCACGTACGCGCAAGCCAGTGCCGCCATCGATGCCGGTGCCAGCTTGGCCACCCACCTGTTCAACGGGATGCGGCCGGTGCACCACCGCGAGCCAGGTGCCGTCGGAGCGGCGCTCGTGTCGGGCCTCGCATGCGAAGTGATCAATGATGGCGTGCATGTACACCCGGCGATCACCACCGAGGTTGCCGGTGTCCCCCACCGTCTTGTCCTCATCACAGACGCAAACAAAGCCGCCGGGGCCGGTGACGGGGACTACCTTGTCGGTGGCCGTCATCTCCGGGTGGCCAACGGGCAGGTCAGGCTGGCCGGGACGGACACCCTGGCCGGCAGCTTGCTGACCATGGACACCGCGCTACGCCGGGCTGTGCGTGATAGCCATGTGCCCATCGAGGTCGCCTCGGCGGCGGCATCGGGCAACCCGGCCCGGGTGATCGGCATTGACGGCGAGTGCGGCTCGATCGCCGCCGGCCAGGCCGCCGACCTGGTTGTCCTCGACGCGGACCTGGTCGTCAAAGGGGTGTTGAGCGGCGGGTACTGGAGCAGCCCCGGCACAGGGTGGGATCCGCGTCCCGTCGGGCCTAGCCTCAAAGTGTGACGCAGTTCGACCGGTTATCCGATGCGGCCCCTTAGCGGCGATGGCGGGCGACGTCGTAAATGGGTCGGCGTCGATGTGGGCGGTACCAACGTGCGGGCCGGGTGCGTCGACGACCAGGGGCAACTGTTCGGCTGGGTGTCCTACCCGCATGAAATGGCGATGGGCGACTTCGGTTGCATTGAAGCGGCCGCCAATCAGGCACTCGAGACGGCTCGGACAACGTGGGCCGACGTAGGTGGGGTCGGGGTGGCCATCGCCGGCCTGGTTGACTCCTCTTCAGGCATTGTCCTCGATTCCGCCAACCTGGGTTGGCGTAGCCTGCCGCTGCAGGCCGAGCTCCAGCGGCGCCTGGGCGTGCCGGTGACTATCGAGAACGACGTCTGCGCCTCTGCGCTGGCGGAACTAGCGGCCCAGCCGGGCGGGCGCGCCTGCCCGTGGCTGTTCGTTTCGGTTGGTACTGGTATAGGCGCGTGCTTGGTCCTCGACCCGGCTGATGGGCGGCTCCTGTGCTTGGACGTCGGCCACGTTGCCTTCGGAGGGGATGTCCTCCTCGGCGAGGGCCAAAAGCGCTGCCGCTGTGGCAAGTACGGCTGTCTGGAGACCGTGGCCTCCGGCGCCGCGTTTACGGCGGCGGCAAAAGCGCGTATTTCGCTTGAGCCCGGCCATCCCCTCCGCCCCCGCGTGGCCACCATTTCCGGGAAGGATGTTCTGGACAACGCTGTACAGGGAGACCGGATCTGTGTCGAGGTGCTCACTTCCGCCGGCCGCGCTTGTGGCCAGGCCGTGGCCAACCTGGTCAATTTGGTAACGCCGGTCGCCGTCGGCCTGGCCGGCGGGATGATGTGCGCCGGCTCGCCCTACCTGGACGGTCTCTTGAACGTGGCCCGGAGCGAGGTCAAGCCGTGGCTGAGCGACATGTGCACTTTCGGCACCGCCATCCGCGGCGAAAAAGCCGGCGTCATTGGTGTCGCCGAATTGGCCAGGCGCCGGGTGGCTGTGTCATCAGCGGTAGTGGCCGGGCATGTTTAGCGTGCCCTGGCTGACCAGGGCACCGCACCCGGGCGGATCGTTGTTACGGTCCAGACGCTCGTCGGGGGCCGTTCGGCCGGCGCAGGCACAGCCCCAAAGATGAAGCCATGAGGACGCCGCTTTTGCTTGCAGACGTCGGTGGGACGTACGTCCGGTTACGCCAGGTGGGACTTGAGGGCGAAGCCGTGCACGAGTTACAGGAAGTCGGCGGCGGAGTCGGGGATGGGACCATCCAGGCGGAAATGGACGAGTTGCGCACGGTAGTACGCCGGTCCCGGGAAGAGTTCCCTCACATCCCGCCGGGCCTCCACTTGGTCATCGCTGCTCGCGGCTACGGGGTCGGTCGAAGTGTGGCCGGTACTGTGGAGCAAATTGCAGCCTTCGTGAACGCCACCAGGGTCACTCTCGTCCCCGACGGAGTGGCCGCCTTTATCGGTTGCCTCTGGGGCGGGCCCGGGGTGGTTGTCACTGTTGGTACCGGGACAGTGGCGCTGGTTGTCGACGGGGGCGACCGGGTGCGCAAACTGGACGGTTGGGGCCCGCAGCTCGGTGACGTCGGCAGCGGCTATCGGGTCGGCCTTGACGGGATCATCAGCGCATGCCGCTGGGAAGATGGCCGCAGTGGTGGCTCGCAAATGTTGTACGACGCTGCCGCCCGGACGTTAGGGAGGGTGAGGGACTACGGCCATACCCTTCGCCCCCTGGCCCAAATGCGTAGTATCGCCCAGTTTGCAGAACCGGTGGTGGTTTGTGCCCGGCTGGGCGACCGAATGGCAGGCGAAATCCTGGACAAGGCCGCCCGAGAAGTAGGGGAATTGGCCACAGACGCGGCCGGTTTAGTACCCGACGTGCCGGAGGTGCCAATAGTTATAGGCGGCGGTTTCATCGAGGCCGTCCCCGAACTGGCCGACCGGGTGAGGGCCTGGTTTGCCGATAACTGGGAGAGCACGCCGGTGGTGGCGCCGGGCCTTTCTACCCTCGACGGCTGTCAACGCATCGGGTTGGACGGGGTACCCGATGTCTTTGGCTCATGGGTCGAAGAATTCCGCCCGTAATCACGAGAGAAGGTGCATCGGTCGCATGCTGAGCGTCGGTTTTGGGACGGCCTGTATTACTCCACCACTGCCTTGCCGTCTGGCCGGCTATTCCCGTCGGCAAGGCCTCAGTTGGGAGGTTTCACAACAGCTTTGGGCGCGCGCCGTAGTCCTGGATAACGGCGGCACTCGCGTGGGCTGGGTTGTATGCGACTTGCTTTACGTCCGCCGGGCCTTGGTAGCAGAGGTCCGGGCGGCTATCGACGCGACGGGCTGCATGCCCGGCCAAGACGTCATGGTCGGCTCCACCCACACCCATGCCGGGCCCGACCTATCCGGGGATTGGGGATGTAACGGCGCCTATGGCGATGCTCAAGCGCGCTATACCGGCTTCCTCCCCCATGCCATTGCGAGCGCAGTCGTTTCCGCTGTAGCCGACCTGGAGCCATGCTCGGTGGGCTGGTCCGAGAGCACTGTTTCGGGGGTCGGTTCTGGCCGCCGGGAGGAAAGCGGGCTGCGACCTCAAAGGCTCGGGGCCCTGAAGGCAACGGTAGGGGACCGCCTGAAGGGCATGGTCATTGTTTACCCTTGTCATGGGACTGTTCTCGGGCCCGAAAACCTTGCCATATCTGGGGACATCATTGGAGCGTACGTAGAGGGCATGGAAAACAGCACCGGCGCGCCTGGCCGGTTTGCGTGGGCCCAGGGCGCGGCCGGCGATATCAGTACCCGGAACAACAGGCGGGAGAGGTCTCGGGAGGAGGTAGCCCGTCTGGGCGCGCTGGTGGCTGACGCAGCCAAAGCGGCCGCCGCTCGTTCGGAACCG
>JASHVH010000341.1 GCA_030039575.1 Acidimicrobiales bacterium
TCTTCACTTGGGGCCGAACTGTGCATCGATTACAGGAACGAGGACGTGGAGGAGAAAATAAAGGCCTGGACAGGAGAGGGCGGCGCCCATGTCGTCCATGACACTGTTGGCGGGAAGACGTTCACGGCTTGCTTCTCCCTGGTGCGCCCGTACGGAGACCTGGTCTCGAACGTCGAGAGCCCGTGGGAGGACCAGGCCATCACCCTCATGCAGCAACGCAACCTACGTGTGTCTTTTACCTGGATGCCGGCGCCATCCGTGTTCGACTGGCCTGTGCATCGCGAACGCCAGCGGGCAATTCTCGAGGAGGCGGCAGCGCACTTCGACTCTGGCGACTTGCGAGTGCAGGTCGGCGCCACCTTCCCGCTGGGACAGGCTGCTGACGCCCACCGGGCTCTGGAAGCGGGGCAGGTGATCGGAAAGGTTGTCCTGACTATGGAATAGATGGGCCGACGCAGCTGCACCCAGCCGCCAGGTACCTTTGACGCACCGGAGACCGTCCAAGGCCCAGACGAGGAAGAGGAGTGCGCTATGACAGAAGAAGGCCTGAAGCCACCTGTGTTGTTCTGCTTCGACGGCTCCGAGGGGTCACGTCGTGCGATGAAGGCGGTGGTAGATCTGATCGACCGGCCGGTGGACGCCATTGTGCTCACGGTTTGGGAAACACTGGCGACGCGCTTGGCTCGTACCGGGGCCTTTGTGGGAGGTAGCGCCGCCGCCGGAGCGGATATTGACGCGCAGGAAGAGTCCTATGCCAGGTCTATAGCGGAAGAGGGGGCACTCCGGGCGAACGAGCATGGGTACCGGGCCTCGGCCATGACCAGGGAGTCCTTCGAGGGGGTGGCCCACACCATCCTGGAGACGGCGGACGAGGTCTCGGCGCGCCTCATCGTATGCGGTCAGCGGGGCCGGGGGCCGGTACGTTCCGCGTTGCTCGGGAGCGTCTCTCATACGCTGGCATCGCACACCCGCCGCCCGGTCCTCATCGCCCCCGAGGCTCCCGCTGGCGCCTGATACCGCTCGAGCGGCCTTTCAGTCTCTGCGAAATTCGAGATGCCGATCGAGCGGGCGTAGCCGAGTTCACGGGCGCGCTCCATCGAGGGCCACGCCCAGGTAGGGCCGCCTTGTGGCCAATGCACCAGGTACAGGTCGACCTGGTCGAGCCGAGCCGGCGCAGGCTCCGCTCGGCCTCGTGCACCGGATCCTTGGCGCCCGGGTAGAACTTGGTCGTTATGAACACCTCGTCCCGGTCGACCCCGCTCTCTTTGAGCGCCGCCCCACGCTCGGCTCGTTCTCGTAGGCCTGGGCGGTGTCGAGTTGAGGGTCATCGGTCCTCCTCCTCACGGACGGTAAGAACGGCTGACATGATGGGCTCCTTTTGCCTGCCCTATGCGATGCCGAGCAGCGCGCCGGCGTTCTGGTCCAGGATGGCCCGAGCGTCGCCGGCGGCGACCTGGGGGTCGTTGATGTAATCCACTGCGCGTACGAAGGTGTCGCCATTTTCGTACGGGAAATCGGTCCCGAGGAGGAGCCGCTCGGCGCCAAAGGAGCCGATGGCGCACTTGAGCGCGGGGACGTGGCCATGACCGACCGTGTCGTACCACATTCGGCGCGAGCTCACACTTGGTGGTTCGGGCGTTTCCGGCGCCTCCCAACGATATTGGTCGTCAGCTCGCTGCAGTAGCATCGGCAGCGCCCCTCCGAGGTGCGAGTTTATGATCTTGACGCGCGGGTAGCGAGTGGGGATGCCGTGCGTGATCAGGTGCATGATCGAAATCGTGTCCTCGACGGGCGCTCCCACCATCCAGGTCAGGTGATAGTTGCCGATCAGCGGCGAGCAGGCGCTGTTGCCGGCCGGGTGCAGGTACAGGACCGCGGCGCGATTGTTCAGTTCCGCAAAGATCGGCTCGAAATCAGGCTCGACCAGCGCGCGGCCCAGGGCCGTGGTGTTCATCCCCACGCCGGCCATACCCAGGTCGTCAAGGGCGCGGCGCATTTCACTGACGGATTCGTCAATGTGAGGCAGAGGCAGTGCGGCGAAGGCCCGGAACCGGCCTCGCTGGCGCTCCACTAACTCGGTGTACTGGTCGTTGACGAACTTGGCCACTCTGGTGGCCTTGCCGCTGTCCTCCCCGTACGGCATTTGCGGCGATGCGGACAGGACCTGCACCTCGACCCCGGCCTGGTCCATGAGCCGAAGGCGGGCATCCAGCTCCGCTCCCGGGCCGGCACCCAGCCCCCCGGCCGCACCCGCGTCGCTCTTACCGAGGTCCACGAGCAGATCCAGGTAGTCGTCGGTCCAG
This sequence comes from Acidimicrobiales bacterium, assembly GCA_030039575.1. Classification (GTDB taxonomy): domain Bacteria; phylum Actinomycetota; class Acidimicrobiia; order Acidimicrobiales; family Palsa-688; genus Fen-671. The sequence continues at coordinate 2,304 of JASHVH010000341.1, forward strand.
TAGTGCGCATGTACGTCAATCCTCATAATCGCTCATCCTTCCACTGGAGGCGCGCCCGCACCGCCCCACGGCGCCGGCCGGGCGGCGGAGCCTCGGGGGTGCTCAGGTACCCGCCCAGCCATGGCCCCGTTACGCTTGCGGGGCAACGTGCCACATCCTCGGGTGCCCCTGTCGCCAGGATCTGCCCGCCGTCAGGGCCACCGCCCGGCCCCATATCAATGACGTGGTCGGCCGAGGCCAGCAGATCCAGGTCGTGGTCGATAACGATTATCGTGGCCCCGGCCTCCAGCAGCCGGTCGAACACCTTTACCAACGTGGCCACGTCCAACGGGTGCAGCCCGGTGGACGGCTCGTCGAAGACGTAGAGCGCCCCGCGCTGGCTGCTGCGCAGCCGCGAGGCGATCCGCAGCCGTTGCGACTCCCCGCCGGACAGCGAGGGCGTGGGCTCGCCGAGCCGGAGATAGCCGAGGCCGACCTCGTTGACCGGCCGCAGGGCGGCGGCCACTGGAGGCCGGTCGGCAAAACGCTCCAAGGCGTCGGCAACGCTGAGGCCGAGCACGTCGGCAATCGTCAGGCCGTCTACTGTAGCGACGAGGGTGGCGTCGGTGAACCGGGCGCCGTGGCACGTGGGGCACTCGATGGTGATGTCGGGTAGGTACTGGACGTCAAGGTCGATGTGGCCAAGCCCCCGGCACGTGGGGCACTGGCCCTCGCGGGTATTGAACGAGAAGTGCCCGGGCTTCCAGCGCCGGCGACGGGCGTACGTGGAAGCGGCAAAAATGCGGCGGATCTGGTCGAACGCCCCCGAGTAGGTGGCAGGTGTTGACCGTGAGTTTTGACCGATAGGAGAAGCGTCGATCTCGACGATTTGGCGGATGTCCCCGAGCTCTAGCCGGCGCACGTGGCGGGGCAGCGCTGACCCGCTCAGTACCGCTCGCGCCCCCGGTATGAGGCTGTCGAGGACGAGAGCGGTCTTGCCCGCCCCAGACGGCCCCGCCAGCGCCGTCAGGCGGTGGAGCGGGAAGACGGCGGTGAGGTCGCGCAGGTTGTACAAGGCGCTGATCTCGATGGAGATCTGCCCGACGGGCTCGGCTCGCTTGGGCCGGCCGCGTGGCACGGCAACGGCGCCGGCCAAGAACGGGCCGATGATCGAGCGCGGGTCCTTTTGTAATTGGGCGGGGGTGCCTTGAGCGATCACTGTGCCGCCATTGGCTCCGGCGCCGGGGCCGAGCTCGATGACCCAGTCGGAGGTGAGGATGAGCTCTCGCTCGTGCTCCACCACAACGACGGAGTTACCGTTGGCGGCCAAGGCGGCGATCGTCTTGCGCAGCCCCACGACATTGCTGGGGTGCAACCCGACCGACGGTTCGTCCAGTACGTAGAGCATCCCTGTCGTGCTGAGCCGCACTGTCGAGGTGAGCTCGATGCGCTGCCGCTCCCCCGTGGACAGCGAGGGGCCTGAACGGTCGAGGGTCAGGTACCCGAGCCCCACGTCCAGCAAGGGGGTGAGCGTTCCGTTCAGTTCGGTCAGCAAACCGGTAGTCACCCGGCTGAGCTCAGCCGGCAGCCCGGAGGGCAGGCTTCCGGTGAAAGCGTGCAACTCGGCGAGCCTGAGGGCGCTGACTTCGGCGATGTCCCGACCGCCGAGCTGTGATGTCAGTGCCTCAGGCCGTAGCCGGGCCCCGTGGCAGACCGAGCAGACCCGCGTGACTAGGAAGCGCTGCACCAACCGGCGCGAGCGCTCGTTATCGCTCCTCA
>JASHVH010000342.1 GCA_030039575.1 Acidimicrobiales bacterium
CGCGTCGCATCCGCATCCCCGGGGTCAATAACAGCAAGGCAAGAAGCCGCTTGGCCGTCGGTCGTGCCCAGGGACCGGCTTGGCGCCCGTTCAAGGAGACTGAGAACGAGCCGAGCATCCGGACCTCGAGACGCGCCGCGCCGGGACCTGCGACCTCGGGGCCTGATGGCGGCACGAGCAGGATTATGCCACTGCGGCCTAGCCCCCTGCGCCCGAAATGCGAGCATGTGAAAACCGGCCGTCGCCGTTTCGCCAGGCTGCCTCTTCAGCAGCCTAGGCATTTCGGCGTCGGCCGGCTCGGCATTAGCAACGGCTATCTTGAGATTGAGCTGTTCGTATTGGGCGGGCTCCCCCACCACACTTGGCCGTGCTCGGTGTGGTTGATCCACGGGAAAGTGTTCTCAGCATTGGCGAAGCAGGTGCCGTCCCCCTGGAGCCCCGTATACGCCCCGGTGCCGCCGGTGATCACCCAGGTGCACTCTGGGCCGGTCGTGAGAGGCTCCACCTCGACCGTGCTCCCGTTGGCCAATTTAACCGGGACCGGGTTGTTGGTCATGTTGTAGGTGCCGGAGAACGTAATATAAATATCTCCCTTCTGCCCGGCGATCGTGTGGACGGCATACACGGTGCTCAGGCCTCCGGGCGAGCCGGGTGCCGCCGTGTAGGTGGCGAACTGGTACTGGCCCGCCTCAGGCGGTGGCACGAGGACGAAACCGCCGGCGGGTACCTTGTCCGCGCACTCGCGGCCGGCGGCGGCCACGCCCCCAGATGTCATGGTGTTAGGTGCGCCATAGGAAGAACCGTCGGACCATGTCGGCCCGCCTCCTTGGTCGTTGATCGCACCCGTGATCTTGAAGCAGTCCCAAACGGTGCCCGAGAGCACGTTCTCGCTCGGCACCGCGTAGAGCCAGGACTGGATCGTGACGGCCCCTCCCTCGAGCTGGTGGGGCCTTACACTGGCGGCCGCGCCGGCGGCCGGGATGAACGCAACAACAGCGGCTGCACTAGCCGCCAGAAGAATTGGCTTGGCTTTCGACATTGTGTGGGCTCCTTTTTGACCCGCTCGGCCTGATTGCCGAGGTGCCAATCGTGAAATGGCACGATTCCCGCGCCCTTCCCGCCCGCTGCCCGTTGCCCGCCAAGGGGCGCTAGAGGACCGCTTCGACTTCGTCCGGCCGCCGGCCTGCTTTGGCTCGAGCGCTTATCTCATGCGTCAAAGCGCCGGCCAACCCGGCACCGATCGTAAAGAACCCGAAATTTACCCGAAATTTACCCGGAAATTGCGAAATTTCCGGTTGTTGTTCCGGGTTTTCCCTGGTCATTTGGCCCCGCGAAGCGCACCATGAGCGTGCCCGGTGGTACGGCTACGAGGAGGGAGCACCGTTGAGGACGAAGCAAAGCAGCGGGTCAGTACCAGGAAAGGGAGGCCGGCCAGTAACGGCCCGCGCCGGCCTGGCCGCCATCGTCGGCGTGGTCGCCCTTGTCGCCGGGGTCACCGGCATCGTGCGGCCCGAAGCTGCCGGCGCGGCGCCGGTAGCCGCGGCTGTCTACGTGGCCAATTACGACGCAGACAACGTGCTGTCGTTCCCGACGACCGCCAACGGCGATGTCGCGCCCACGGCGACCATCAGCCCCGCGGCGCCGTCCTACCCGTGGGGGTCCGCCTTCGACTCGGCCGGCGACCTCTGGGTGGCGAACTACTACAGCGGCACCCTGGTCGAGTACACCCCCGGCCAGCTGGCCAGCAGCGGTTCCCCGACGCCCGCCGTCACCATATCGTCCACCGATGACAGCCTGGACGGGCCCAGTGCCCTCGCCTTCAACTCGGCGGGCGACCTCTGGGTGGCGAACGTGTACCGCGACACCCTGGTCGAGTACACCCCCGGCCAGCTGGCCAGCAGCGGTTCCCCGACGCCAGCGGTCACCATTTCCGCCACGGGTACCAGCCTGGACGAGCCGGTCGCCCTGGCTTTCGACCCTTCAGGCGACCTGTGGGTGACGAACTCGTACGACGACACCCTGGTCGAGTACACCCCGGGCAACCTGTCCGCCACCGGCTCACCCACCCCCGCGGTCACCATCTCGGCCACCGGGGGCAGCCTGGACGGGGCTTATGGCCTCGCCTTCGACCCGACGGGCGACCTGTGGGTGGTGGACTACTACAGCGAGACCGTGGTCGAGTACACCCCGGGCGACCTGTCCGCCACCGGTTCGCCCACCCCGGCGGTAACGATCTCGGCCACCGGCGGCAGCCTGGACGGGCCGGTCGGCCTCACCTTCGACGCCTCAGGGGACCTGTGGGTGGAGAACTACAGCGGCGACACCCTGGTCGAGTACACCCCGGGTGACCTGTCCGCCACCGGGTCGCCCACCCCGGCGGTCACCATATCGGCCACCGGGGGCAGCCTGGACTATCCGCTCGCCATGGCCTTCGGCCCCTCGGGCGACCTCTGGGTGGCGAACTTTTACAACAGCACCTTGGTCGAGTACACCCCGAGTGACCTGTCCGCATCCGGCTCGCCCAGCCCGGCAGTCACGATCTCAGCCGTTTCGAGCAGCATTTACTACCCCTTCTCTGTCGCCTTCGACCCCTCGGGCGACCTCTGGGTGCCGAACTGGGACGACAACCTGGTCGAGTACACCCCGGGCGAGCTCGGGACGGGGTCGCCCACGCCCAACGTCGTCCTTGCTTCGACGGCGGGCAGCCTGGACTCGCCCGACAGCGTCGTCTTCGACTCCTCGGGAGACCTGTGGGCCTCCAACCTCGACAACGACACGTTGGTCGAGTACACCCCGGCCCAACTCGCGCAAAGCGGCTCGCCCGCGCCCGCTGTAACCATTTCCCTGCCGGGCGGTGCTTACCCGTACGGGCTGGCGTTCGACCCCTCGGGCGACCTCTGGGTCTCCAACGTCAACAACAACACGCTGCTCGAGTACACCCCGGCCCAACTGGCGCAGGGGGGCGCCCTGGTGCCGGCCGTGACCATCTCGTCGGCGTCCAGCAGCTTGGACGCCCCGTACGGCATCGCCTTCGACCCCTCAGGCGACCTCTGGGTGTCCAACTCCGACAACAGCACGCTGGTCGAGTACACCCCGGCCCAGCTGGCGCAGGGGGGCGCCCCGACGCCGGCCGCGACGATCTCCTCGGCGGCCAACAGCCTGGAGGACCCGTTCGGCCTCGCCTTCGACCCCTCGGGCGACCTCTGGGTGTCCAACTTCGACAACAGCACGTTGGTCGAGTTCGCCCCCAACCAGCTCACGACCGGTGCGCCGACACCGGTGGCGACCGTGTCCGGCACCGGCACCGGGCTTGACTACCCGGCCGGCATCGCCATCGAGGCCGCCCCGGCGTCGCCCGGCGGGGTCTCAGCCACCGCCGGCGACGCCCAGGTCAGCGTCTCGTGGGCCCCGGTGACCGGGGCCGCCTCCTACCAGGTGTTCGAGGCCACCAGCCCCGGCGGCGAGGACTACTCGGGCACCCCGGCCTGCACCGCCGGCCTCGGCGCCACCAGCTGCACGGTCA
>JASHVH010000343.1 GCA_030039575.1 Acidimicrobiales bacterium
AGCTCGCATCACAGAGTTCCGCTTTGCAGGACAGTGCCACCATCGAACAGATCGCCCGCCAGCAGTACGGCCTCGTGAAACCGGGCCAGCAGGCCTTCATGGTGCTGCCGGCGCCCAGCCGGCCGCAGCCGCCCGCCCCGGCGCCGCCTGAGCACGCGGCCTGGTACTCTTCCCTGGAGTTCTGGCACTACCTGTAAGCGGCGACTGAGCGATGAGGTTGACTTGAGCAGCCTGGCCTGGGGGCCCGGGTGCCGTCGGCGACGTTGAGCACACACAACGACGTAAAAGCCTTGTTGGGCCGCGAACCTCGTGGCCCGTTCGAGGTGGTGTTGCGGGACGCCGAGGGTGGCCCGGTGGTGATACGGAACGGGCCGGTACTAGACGACGGCACCCCTATGCCCACGCGTTACTGGCTTATCGGCAAGCAGGCCAAGCTGGCGGTCGACCGCCTGGAGGCGGCCGGGGGCGTGGGCAGGGCCGCGGCGGCGGTCGACCCCGCGGAGCTCGAGCGGGCTCATCGACGGTATGCCGCCGAACGGGGTTCCGCCCTCCCCGCCGGCTGGACGGGACCGCGCCCAACGGGCGGCGTCGGCGGGACGAGGCGAGGGGTCAAGTGCCTGCATGCCCATTACGCCTGGTACCTCGTGGGCGGGGACGACCCGGTGGGGCGCTGGGTGGCCCAGCAACTGGAAGCCCAGAAACCGGCGGCCCAGAAACCAGCGGCCCAGAAACCGCCGGCCCAGAAACCGGCGGCCCAGAAACCGGCCGAAAGCGCCGGTACAGGCGAGTCGCCGATGCAGGAGGGGTGATGGGCAACTTTGCCGCGGTCGATTGCGGCACCCTGTCGACCCGGTTGTTGATCAGCGACCGGAGAGGCGAACAGATCGTGCGGCTGATGCGCGTGACCGGCCTGGGGGAGGGCGTCGACCGGGCGCGTGCGCTGCGGCCGGAGGCCGTCGACCGGGCTTTATCAGTTTTACGCGAGTTCCGGGCGGTTATGGACGAGCTCGATGTCCGCGCCGCTCGGATGGTGGGGACCTCGGCACTGCGGGACGCAGCCAACCGGGCGTCCTTTTCCGCCGCTGCACAAGAAGTTGTCGGCACCCCTCTTTTGCTGCTCAGCGGGGAGGAAGAGGCGGCGCTTTCCTTCCTGGGCGCCACCGCCGAGCTCCCCTCTACCGAAGGCCCGTGGCTAGTGGCCGACATCGGTGGCGGTTCGACGGAACTGGTAGTGGGCCCGGAGCCTTCGGCGGCCCGCTCCCTTGACCTCGGCTGTGTGCGGCTGACGGAGAGGTTCTTGCACCACGACCCACCCACGGGCGAAGAACTGGCCGCCGCCAGGGCCTGGTTGGGGGCGCAGTTCGAGCAGGCCGAGGCGGAGGAACCGGCGCTCGGTTCGGCGCACGCTCTCGTCGGCTTGGCCGGGACGGTGTCCGCCCTTGCCTCGTACGACCAGGGGCTGCGCTCATACGACCACGACGCCGTGCACCACTACAGGTTGTCGAGAGCCGCCGTCGAGGCGGCGCTGGCCGGCCTGGCCTCTAGGCCGGCAACCGGGCGGGCCGGCCTGCCGGGGATCGAGCCGGGCCGGGCGCCGGTCATAGTGGGGGGCGCTTTGGTCCTCGCCACCTTGATGGCGCATTTCGGCTTCGACGAGTGCCTCGTGTCCGAGTCCGACATCCTCGACGGTTTGGTCATCACGCTCATTCGGCTTGACAGAACGCCAACCTGACGCAAGTAGCATTGCACCTGTGACATGGGGCCATGCCGTCGTGTACCCCGAACTTCAGGGGCGGAGGGTTATGTTGCGGCCCCTGGTCGCCTCCGATTTCGACGCCTGGCGAGACGTCCGCACCCGCTCGCGCGATTGGCTCGTGAAATGGGAACAGCGCCCGATCCCAGGCCAGCCTGACGCGGCCGTTGACAAACGGGCGTGGGTTGCGCGGTGCAATGCCCGCATGCGCGAGCGGGAATTAGGTACTGGCTACGGGTTCGGGATCTTTGTCAGGGGCCGCTTTGTGGGCGAGATAAATATCTCATCGGTCCAGCGCGGGCCGTTCCAAACCGCCTACGTTGGCTATTGGATCGACGAGGCCATGGCCGGCAACGGCTACGTCCCCGAGGCATTTGTGGTGGTGGCGAAGTTTGCCTTTGAGGAACTGATGCTCCACCGCCTCCAGGTTTCCATCATCCCCCGGAACCGCCCGAGCAACCGGGTCGCAGAAAAACTCGGGTTGCGCAACGAGGGCATCGCGCTGCGCTATCTCGAGATAAACGGGGTCTGGGAAGACCACGTGCGTTACGCCATTACGGCCGAGGACTGGGCCGAAAAGCGCGAGCAGTACTTGAAAGAGTGGGTGCTGCCTACTTAATGCCGCGCTCGCCGGCCCGATAGTTCAGGCCTGGACGTGCGCCTCGGCGCAGCGTGTCCCGTCTTTACCCACGGTCGCTGAATGAACGGTCCCGGCTTCCAGCTCCATCCGGTCGCCGGCTTTCAGCGCCAGGTCGCCTTGGTCTGTGTGGAAAACAATTGAGCCCTGCAGGCAGCACAGGATCTTCTTGTAACCGTGCGTATGGACGGCGTACCTGTCGCCCGGGGCATTGGACCAGGTACTTACCGGCCAGCCCTTGGCCCGCATCTCGTTTATGAACTCGGTTTCCAGCATTTGACATCCCGGGTAGGAACGGCTTACGGCAACCTGCCGCTACGGGCGGGCGGAAAGTACCGGTATATCGCTTTTCCCTGGACCGAGCTTACCGGGACAGGCCCGAACTGGCGGCTGTCAGTGCTGTGCTCGGGGTTGTCCCCGAGCAGGAACACACCTCCGTGGCCAACCGTGGCTACTCGCTTGAGGACCAGACGCGCCGGTTGCCGAGGGTCAGGGGTGGCGACTATGTCGCCTGACCGCACCGAGCTTGTCCTCCATATCAGGATGCGGTCCCCAGGCAGGAGTGCAGGGGCCATGCTGAGGCCGGACACTTCGACGCGTTCGAATTGTCGCCCCGCCCACCACGCCCACGAAGCCAGCGTGGCCAGGGCTATGACGGAGCCGGCCCGGGCCGGACGGGGTCGTTTACCCGGGCTCGCGGGCGGAGAGATCTTCTTCGACGCGTCCTCGCCGGGCCACCGCCGCGGGGGAGGGGGCGGGGACGTGGCCTCGGAAGCGACTGGGCGCTTACGAGCGCAGTCGCTATAACGTGTGGCTTGACCGTGTCCCACGGCACGTACCCTTAGCACAACCGACCAAGCAAAAAGGAGCCACTTTTATGACCTTGCTGGTGCGTTTGCTGGCCCTGGCCGACCGCGTGAGCTCACCCCGGCCCGCCTATGCCCACTGCGACTTGCCGTGCGGTGTCTACGACCCGGTGCAAGCGAAGGTAGAAGCCGAGTCCGTCAAGGCCATCCTGGAGAAGTACCAGGCCTCGACAGACGAGGTCTTCAAGGAGCGCTGCATCATCATCAAGGAAGAGCGAGCGGAGCTCGTCAAGCACCACCTGTGGGTGTTGTGGACGGACTATTTCAAGCCTCCGCACCTGGAAAAGTACCCGGAGTTGCACGACATTTTCTGGAAAGCGACCAAGACAGCCGGCGAGACCAAGCACTCCACAGACGTGGCCGTAGCCGACGATTTGCTCAGTCAGATAGCCGAGATCGACCGGATTTTCTGGGAGACGAAGAAGGGCTGAGCCCGAACCTCCTGGCCCCGGTGGCGGTGCTCTCTCCGGGCCTCCGGGACCGGTGCCTAGGCCGTGCCCGGGGCACCGGGGGACCTGGTGGTCGGGAGGCCGGGGCCAGGGCTCGGGTGGCACCACCGGCCCGGGACGCGCTGTGAGTGCCGTCGACGATGCCGTCGCCACTGCTTTCCGGGAGGAGTGGGGCCGCATAGTGGCGACCTTGATCCGGGTGACGGGGGACTGGGACCTCGCTGAGGAGTGCGCCCAGGACGCCTTCGCCACCGCGCTTAAGACCTGGCCCGGCAGCGGGGTCCCCCGGAACCCGGGCGCGTGGCTGACCACGACGGCGCGCCATCGGGCCATGGACCGGCTACGAAGGTCGGCCGTGGGCGCGGCCAAATTGCAGGAAGTGGCGCGCACCGCCGAAGGGGAGGGAGCAGTTCAGACCGCTGGTGACGAAAGCGGGATCGCTGACGACCGCCTCCGGTTGATCTTCACCTGCTGTCACCCGGCGCTGGCGCTCGAGGCTCGCGTCGCCTTGACGCTGCGGACGCTCGCCGGGTTGACGACGGTAGAAATCGCCCGGGCGTTCATGGTCTCCGAGGAGACGATGGCCAAGCGCCTGGTCCGGGCGAAGCAAAAGATCCACGACGCCAACATCCCCTACCGGGTGCCGCCGGCCCATCTGCTGCCTGAGCGGACAACCGCGGTACTCGGCGTGCTTTACCTTTTGTTCAACGAGGGCTACTCGGCTACTGCGGGGGCCGACCTCGTGCGGTCGAACCTGTGCGCGGAGGCGGTCCGCTTGGCCCGGACGCTGACAACGCTGATGCCCGACGAGCCTGAGCCGCTTGGCCTCCTCGCCCTGATGCTCCTGCACGACGCCCGGCGTGCCGCTCGCCTGGACGAGTCCGGCGACGTGGTCACACTCGAAGACCAGGACCGCACGTTGTGGGTGGGCAGCGAGATCGAAGAGGGCGTGGGTGTGCTCGATGAGGCGTTGAGCCGGCACCGCCCGGGCCCGTACCAGGTCCAGGCCGCCATCGCCGCCTGCCACGCCACCGCCCGCAACGTTGGAGAGACGGATTGGGCCGAGATCGTGGGGCTGTACGACCAGCTCGCGTTGTACCTGCCGTCGCCGGTGGTGCAGTTGAACCGGGCCGTAGCGGTGGCTATGGCCGAAGGACCGGTGGCGGGGTTGGCGCTGGTCGAAGAACTCGAACGCTCGGGGTCGCTCAGTGCCTATCACTTGCTGCCGGCCACCCGCGCCGACCTGCTCCGCCGCCTGGGCCGCAACGCTGAAGCGGCGACAAGCTACCGCCAAGCGCTGGAGCTGGCCGGCACGGGGCCCGAACGCCGTTTCCTCACCCGCCGGCTGGAGGAGACCGCCGGGGCTTCGCTTTGAAGCGACCGAGGCGCTCCGGGTAGCACGGGGTGATCCCCGATAACTGCGGCGACGCTCCTGAGCCACGATCGGGACGTGGCTTTGATGCCGTCGAGGCTGGGCAACGACCGCGCCGGCATTCTGACCGGGATTTCTTCCCCGCCTTGACCACCGGTGTAGGTTCAGTAGTATATTTAGTATGCTACTAACTGGGGATGCGGGATGAGCGTCCGGCACGCCATTTTGGGGCTACTTAGTGACGGGCCGAAGTACGGGCTCCAGCTGCGTCAGGCGTTCGAGCGCCAGACCGGCGAGGTGTGGCCGCTCAATGTGGGCCAGGTGTACACGACGCTGCAACGTCTCGAGCGCGACGGCCTGGTGGAGTCGGAGGGCGCGGGCGAAGACGATAGGCAAAAGGGTTTCCGGATAACGCCGGCGGGCGAGCGCGAGCTCGACAGCTGGCTCCGCACCCCGGTGGACCTGTCCTCGCCCCCGCGCGACGAGTTGGTGATCAAGGTGCTTGTCGGTTTGCGGGTGCCCGGCGTCGACCTGGACGACGTTATCCAGGTCCACCGCCGCTACCTCGCCGAGCTCAGGCAGCAGTGGACGCGTATCAAAGAGGACGAAGCCCACTACGACCTGTCTCTGGCGCTCGTCGTTGACGCTGAGCTTTTCCGGTTGGACTCGGTCATGCGGTGGCTGGACGCGGCCGACGCCCGCTTGAAGCGGGCCGCCCTCGATCCTCCCGACCGGGTGCAGTCGGCGTTGCCAAGGCTACGAGTGAAAACTCAAGGCCGGCGATGAGCTTCCTGAAAATCGTGTCGAGGGCCTGAGGCGCCGATTGGGTTATGCTGCGGCCTGCTCAAGCGTGTCGGTATGCGGCGCCTCACTGAGACCTCAGCCAGGCCGATATTTTTCAAGACTCGGGAGTGGCCGTGCCCAAAGCAGACGGAGCAAAACGGGCTAGCGCCTACGGCGAGCAGGCGGGGGCACTGGCCAAAGGGCTGGCCGAGTGCGGCATCGATGCCATCGCGCTGAATTATGTCGATAACTCGGGGATCACGCGGGTAAAAGCGGTCCCGCCGGCCCGGTTGGAGGCGGCGGCCACGCGCGGCGTTGGCATGTCCCCGGTATTCGATGTCCTATTGGTGGACGATTCCATTACGGCGACCGAGGCGGCTACGGCGCCCGTCGGCGACCTGAGGCTCCACCCTGACCTGGCCCGGCTGGTAAACCTCGCCGCCCAACCTGGCTGGGCGTGGGCGCCGGTCGACCGGCGGGCGCGATCAGGCGAACCGCACCCTCTCTGCCACCGCAATTTCGCCTCCCGCATGGTGGCTCGGGCCGCTGAGCGCAACCTGTCGGCCGCGATGGCGTTCGAGATCGAGTGGGTGGTCTCCTCGGGCGCCGGCGACGACTTCACACCCGTAACGCTGGGCCCTGCGTACGGGATGACGAGGCTCGTAGACTGCGCGGACTACCTGCGGGAGGTGGTGCGGGCCTTCGAGGCCGAGGGCCTGGGAGTGGAACAGGTCCACCCCGAGTACGCGGCGAGCCAGTTCGAGATCTCTGTGAAGCACAACGACCCGGTGGGAGCGGCCGACGACAGCGTCCTCGGCCGCGAGACGGTCCGCGCCGTCGGGCTGACGCATGGCTGGCGAACGAGTTTTGCCCCGAGCGTCGTCGCCGGGCAGGTCGGCAACGGCGGCCACGTGCACGTGAGCCTCCGGCGAGGCGACTGCAACCTTTTCGCCGGAGGGGACGGTCCTTACGGCGTGACGGCCGAGGCCGAGGCGTTCATGGCCGGGGTGCTTCGTGAGCTGCCGGCCTTGCTTGCTCTCGGGGCGCCCAGCGTGGGCAGCTACTTGCGCCTCGTCCCGCAACATTGGGCGGGGGCCTACCAGGCCTGGGGGCTCGAGAACCGGGAGGCGGCGCTGCGCCTGGTCACCGGGACGGCCGGCCACGAGCCCGGTTCCGCCAACCTCGAGGTGAAATGCTTCGACCTCAGTGCCAGCCCGTACCTGGTCGTGGGTGGCGTACTGGCCGCCGGACTGGCCGGGCTCGAAGACAAGCTCCAGCTACCTCCGGAGGTGACGGTCGACCCGGCGACGCTGACAAAACGCCAGCTGTCCGTGGCCGGCGCCAGGCGGCTCCCCGCCAGCCTGGAC
>JASHVH010000344.1 GCA_030039575.1 Acidimicrobiales bacterium
AAACCGTGCTCGACACGGCCCCCCAGTTCGTCGACCACCTGGTGGAGAGCGGGAGCTCCTATCCCCGCGGTAGGGCCCTGTCAGTCCTCGTCGCCGCCCGCCTCGAGGACCGCAAGCTGTCAGTGGCTGGTCAGCAGGGCAACGGCCTGCCCGACCCGCTCACCGAGGCCGAGATCCGGGTCCTCGAAAAGCTTCCCGGGCGCCTGACCTATGTCGAGATGGCGTCTGAGCTTCACCTCTCGCTCAACACCGTCAAGACCCACCTCCGCCACACCTATATGAAGCTCGGCGTGACGTCGCGAGCGTCGGCCGTCAAACGAGCGACCGCCCTTGGCCTCATATGACTGCGGTTATCTAACTCACCTCCGTGCCTGAACGGCGGTGAGCAGGCTCAAGTCGATGAGCCGTGAAGGCAGGAAGGGAGAAGCGATGTTCAGCAGTCCTCGGTACTCTAGATAGTCCTGTCGCAACTGAGGACGAGGCGCCCCCGACAGGGCCCGAACCTGCGACACGCCGCTTAGAAGATGGCGGCAAAACGTCTAGCGAGGTTTGGCCACGTCCGCTAGAGATACCTGACCAGGGGTTTTGTACCCGATGTGGGCCAGCCGACCGGGACGAACTGCTACCACAACTGCTACCACCTCTCAGCTTGGACAGCGCCTTGACGACGGTTTCAGTGACCCGCCCCGATCGTCCGCATCTGATAATCTGATTCTGTGCCCGAAGTGAGCGCCACTGACGCAGCTAGGAACTTCTCGGACATCCTCGACGCTGTGGAACACCGAGGTGAGCGCTTTGTGATCGTCCGGCGAGGCAAAGTCATCGCGCAAATCGATCCCGTCAGAGCCGGCAAAGGCGCAGACGTTAAGGCTCTACTCCGCCAGCGTCCAGGTGACCCGGACCTGGCCAGGGACATCGCCTCGGTGCGAGCTCTCGTGGAAACCGAGATCCGGCCCTGAGCCGGCTACTGCTCGATACAACGTTCCTCATCGACGCAGATCGCTCCGGTGCGTCCCTCGACGAACTGATCGACGATGACGATGAGGTGGCGGTTGCCGCTGTGTCCATCGCCGAGCTGCTGGTCGGCGTCTTACTTGCAGACGACGTCCACCGGCTCGGCCGTCAGCAGTTCGTAGACCAGGTCAAAGACGCCGTTCCTATCATCAGCTACGACTCAACGGTTGCCGCTTCGCATGCCGAACTCTTGCTCGCGGTGCGTCAGATGGGCCGACCCCGAGGGGCCCACGACCTGATCATTGCAGCCACCGCCAGAGCCACCCAACGAGAGGTTGTGTCGGGAGACGCCTCCGCATTCGAGGACTTGCCCGGACTCACCATCCGAAGACACAGATCTTGATCACGGCAGGGCGGCATGCCTTCGGCCGGACTGACATCGACTGCGGCCGAGCAGGACGAAAAGATGATGGCGAGGCGGACAGACATGGCTCCTGGTTTCATTCACCCACGGCATGCCACACCCTCAAGTACCCGTATCGGGGAGTTATTTATCGCGGCAGTGCCCGAGGACTTAATGCTCAGTCACTGTCACCGTTGCACTTGAAGGACGGGGCGGAAGTATCTCCGTGTACAGGACAGGTAACCGTGTCCGGCGAAGACCTGTGACGGACGAGCCGGCCACAATGGCTCCGCTGCGCCGGCTTCCGGTAGAAGATTTTGGGCACCGTCGGCATTGGCGCGTGCTCGCTGGCATACCGCTCCTACCGCGTCAATCGCTACTACAGATCGGTAGGAGCTATCAGCGCCCGAAAACGCGCTCACGGCGAGCTTCATCGCCGAGTCCACGTTACCCGACGGGCTCGGCGCGGAGCGCTCAGCCTTGTCGGTGCCTCGGTTGGCTCGACCGAGCTCATCAGCAGCCCACAACGCAAGTCTTAGTTCTCGTAGAGAACCTTCGAGAACCTTCAGCTACAGGTCGCCCGATTCGGTTATCAGCAACTTTTCCGCGTCTCCGGTTTTGGCGCCACGCTGGCGAGGTCGACGTTTTGCGGCGCGTGCGCCCCTAGTCGGCCGGGCCGGCTCGTCAAGTGCTGCGGTCTCGCTCGCTCCCCATTGCCCGAGCGAGCGGTCAGCGTGGTCGATCATGAGATCGACGGCAAGGTCGCCGTCGCCTTTCTCCAGGGCAGACAGGATCGCCTTGTGCTGGTGGTGGAGTGAATCCCTGTCGCCTGGTGCAATGCCGAGCTCGCTCCAGGCGTCGATCCATAGCTCGTGGACGAGTTGTTGAAAGCGCGCCAGCAGCGGGTTGCCACACTCGCGCCCGAGCGCCGCCTCGAAACGAAGGTCGAGGCTCCCCTCTGCCCGCTCGGTCACTCTCAGTTCTCTCTCGGCGCGGCCAAGAAGTGACGCCACTTGCTCGAGGTTGGCATCAGGGTTGGCCGCCACCAGCTGGATGACCTTCACCTCGATGGCTGAACGCACGTCGACCAGCTGCCGAAGGAATGACTCATCAACAGCGGCGCCGCCCTTGAATTGCGCCTCGAACGAAGCCCCGTTCGGGTTGGCGATAAAGCTGCCTGCGTTGCGGCGGATCTCGACCTTGCCCAGGGCTTCGAGCGAGCGCAACGCCTCCCGCACCGACACCCTGCTCACCTGGAACTGCTCCGCCAGCTCCCGCTCAGAACCCAGCCGGTCGCCTCGTTTGAGTTCGGCCTGGGCTATGTAAGCTTCGAGCTGCTCCAATAGCGACCGGAAAACATCGACCTTCTTGATCGGGATGATCATGAACGGAGGACGGGGCCGGACCGCAGTGATAAGTGGACCGTACACGCCCAGAGGTGGCACGCGTCGGAAAACCGCTTGTTTCGCGCGTAACGGCGAAGACGACCTTTGACTGGCCATACGCCTGGGTGAGTCGTGGCTTTGGATATCAATCTGTGCCTGTGCTCTCTAACGAGTCATAGAGTGAATTGGTCACGAGTTGAGCGAGCCGGTCGTCTGAGGTTGTCCAACGCCCAGGCAACCTCGTCACTCGCTACGCCGAGGATGCTCGCGATAGCGGCCCGGTCACAGCGTCGCAGTCGCAGTAACCCGTCACTCGGCTCAGCGCCACGCTGGTTGGTGATCAAACGGCAAAACTGCCTCAACCGGACCGCCTCGGCGCCGTTTGCCCGGTCGAGGACAGCCGTATCGACGATGAGGTCGTCCGGCCGAGGGGCTCGGTCAGTCACGTTGCGAGGCTGTACCGCGACCGTCCCCGGCAACAGTTCGCTCAGGGGAACTTTGTAAAAGTGGGCGAGCCGGGAAAGACGGGGCAACGATATCCACCGCTCACCCCGTTCGTAGGCGGCGAGCACCGAAGCCTTGAACTCTCCCTCGGACAGTTGCTGAACCTCGGCTAGCGGCATCCCTGCTGTCTGGCGTACGGCCCGTAGTCGCTGGCCGACCTCAGCCGCCAATTCGGCCCGCTCCTTCCCTACGGCCGTGTCGGCTGGGCTCTCTGCAACTCCAAGGCGGGAGGAGCAACTGGTTGAAGGCATTCGGTCCACAGATAGAGCGGCGCCCGTGACTCTTGGTCGCTATGCCAGTCCATAGGGAAGGTGCTCTGCGTCTTCGATCTCGATGAGCCGGTTGTACTTTGCTACCCGCTCGCCCCGCGCTGGAGCGCCCGTCTTCATATGACCACACCCGGTCCCCACCGCGAGGTCCGCGATGAAGCTATCCTCGGTTTCCCCCGAGCGGTGCGAGACGAACTGGCCCCAGCCGGCCTGCTGGCATATCTCTATCGCTTCCAGGGCCTCGGTCACCGTGCCGATCTGGTTCACTTTGATGAGCGCGGCGTTACCGGCCTTGCGGCCAATAGCTTCGCGGATGATGGCCGGATTGGTGCACAGGATGTCGTCGCCGACGACCTCCACCTGTTCGCCGAGGCGAGCGGTGAGGCGTTCCCAGCCGTCCCAGTCGGATTCGGCCAACCCGTCCTCGAGCAACCAAACCGGGAACCGCTCGATGATCTTTGCGTAGCGCTCGATCATGTCGTCGCTCGACAGCGCCTCTCCGGCGACGTGGTACTTGCCGTCCCGGTAGAACTCGCTCGACGCCGGGTCCATGGCGAGGGCGACACCGTTCCTGCCGGGCTCGTAGCCCGCGTCCGTTATCGAGCCCACGAGGATCCCGAGCACGTCCTCCGGGGAGGCAATCTCGGGGGCAAAGCCACCCTCGTCGCCGAGCCCGGTGGCCAAACCCTTGCCTGCCAGCCGTCGCTTCAGGGCGGAGTAGATCTCCGCACCGGCGCGAACGGCTTCGGCCTCGCTGGGCGACCCTAAGGGAGCCAGCATGAACTCCTGGAAATCCAGTTCGTTCGGGGCATGTACCCCACCGTTGACGACGTTGAAGTGCGGCACCGGCAGGCGGGCAGCCGTACTCGAGCGGACAAAAGTCTTCCATAACGGCCGGCCATCGATGGCCGCGATCGCTCTGGCTGCAGCCATCGACACGCCTACGACAGCGTTGGCACCGAGACGCGCTTTTGTCTCTGTCCCGTCCAGGTCGATCAACTGCTGGTCGATTTCTGCCAGCTCCGAAAAGGTCCGGCCCCGGAGGGCCGAAGCGATCTCTCCGTTCACATTGGCCACCGCCTTGCGCACCCCTTGTCCTCCGAACCGCGACTTGTCGCCGTCGCGCAACTCGACTGCTTCACGCGAACCCGTCGAAGCCCCTGAAGGCACCCCGGCTCGTACCACCGGCCCTTGTCGGGTGCTCAGGCTGACGGAGAGGGTAGGCCTCGCCCGCGAATCCAGGATCTCGACGGCGTGCAGGTCGCTAATGGTAATCGTCATGATGTCTTCCTTGTTATGGGCTCAGTGTGGTCCTTTTTGTTACTGGGGTTGCTCAGCGCCAAGGGGAATTTCGTTGACACGAAGGACGTGCCACGATGCTTGCCCGCTCCCGGCTTTGTGGTATTGGACCGTATTGAAGCAACCCGTCTCCTGGGGTAGGAAAGCCGGGTCGTGCAGAGAAGGATCCAGGCTGGTGAGCGCGATGCGGTTCACGGCATCGTGGCTCACCACCACCGCACTCGCCGCGTCGAGGCTCTCCGCTATATCTAGCAACGCGGCCAAAGCGCGAACGCGTACATTCTCTTCCGGTTCCACTCCGGGAGCAGCGTCGAGCGAACCCCACTTGAAAATCACATCAGCTAGGAGTTTGCCCGTCCAGGGACCATAGTCCCGATCGGTCAAGCGTTCGTCTACCCACGTGCCGGTGCCCGTTTGGCGAGCGATGGCCTCTGCTGTCTCGAGGGCGCGCCGTAGTGGGCTGGAAGCGACCAACCGGGGCTTCCTCGGCGCCAATGCCTCCCCCAAGAGATACGCCTGGCGCTGCCCGGCCGTGTCCAGCGCGACGTCAAGCCGCCCCCGTAGCGCACCGGCTGCGTTGAGAGCTGTACGCCCATGACGGGCAAGGTAAAGGCACGCAGAGCAATCCGCGAAAGTTCCACCCTCACCACCTGCCTCGTTATAAACGGACGAGGACACAGCTTTTGGCCTCCTGAGCGCAACAGCTACTACAGGAGCCATCAGCCTTTTGGCGGTTGGGGGCGAGCTCCTTCGCCTCCCTTCATCCTAACGCGTCGCCGTGTGCTGTCTCAAAGTGGGCGGCCGCAGGTCAGCCCACGGCACCTGAGCTCGAGGTTCTTTGCCTCCGTGGTGCCTTCCGTCGAGGTTGGCGTTCCGGTGGAAGCTCTCTGCCCCAACGCACTACCGCACTCGCCCACGTCATTCCGGCACCGAAGCCTGCGAGCAGCACCAAGTCACCATCCCTGAGCCGTCCCGTGGAGGCTGCCTCCGCCAGCGCGAACGGTATCGAGGCGGAGGATGTGTTGCCTGTGTGATCGATCACCGACATTGTCTGCCCAGCGGAAAAACCTAGCCGGCCGGCAACTGTCTCGATGATGCGGAGGTTGCCCTGATGAGGGACGAAGAGGGCGATTTCGTCTGCACCGATCTTGGAATTCTCGAGAGCAGCCATTGCCGATTCAATGGCCACGCGTACTGCCCGGCGGTACACCTCCTGACCGTTCATTCGGAGGTACTCGCCATGGCTCTGGTACAGAATGCGCGCCGAACCGCCGTCGGCACCGAAATCCCACCCTAGAACGGCCCTGGCTCCGGGCGACGACTCGAGGACGGATGCAGCGGCGGCGTCGCCGAACAGCACCGCTGTAGAGCGGTCCTCGGGGTCAACGATCCGGGAGACCGTATCCGAGGCGATTATCAGTACGCGCCTTAACCCAATCGCGACGAGGCCATCGGCGACTACGAGCGCGTAGACAAAACTGGAGCAGCCAGAGGTCAGGTCGAACACCCCGCAGGACAGACCGAGCTCATGCTGGACAAGGGCCGCCACTGCAGGCACGGCGAGATCCGGTGTGTTCGTCGAAACGATGAGCAAGTCAACCTGGCGCGGATCGATCGCGGCTTGGTCCATGGCACGTCTTGCCGCCTCAACGGCCAGACCCCTCGTCGTCCCGCCGACGTGTCGCGTCCGAATTCCCGTCCGGCTGAGGATCCAGGAATCCGTCGTGTCGAGGTGACCCTCTAAGTCCGCATTGGTGACCACATGCGGTGGGAGGGCAGTACCCCACGCGGTGATCGTCGAGCCGGCCATCAAATTCCTTTGCCGGCAGAGTCGGCGAAAGCCATCGCGCGCTGACAGTAACCCCCAGTGTCGTGAGTACGGCTGTCGACGAACCGGCAACCGACCTTTCCGTTACTTCCACAGCAGTAGAAGGGCATTGGGTGCTGGTTGACTAGCCCGGAGCTCCCTGCGGGGCGCTGCGGGGCGCGCTGAATGTGCACAATCAGGGAAGATGGCCCCCGCCCGTAGCGCTCGCCTTTTCCGATGGGATCCTGAATGTCTTGGTGCTTGGCGTGTCCGCCATCCTGCACGACGACAGCGGGATCACCGTCTGTCTGGCCTACGACGGCGTGGTCCAGTTGGTCGATGTCCTGCTGACATGACTGACACCGGCGAGAGGCGAGCTCCCACTGCTTTACCTCCAGGTTAAAAGAACCACGCACCCTCAGCAGGAGTCATCAGCCTTGCGGCCCAACGGCGAACTCGATCGCCATCTACATCCTACACAGAGGTGAGGACGACCGGGACGGATCATCTGCAAAAACTCGCCAGTAAAGGTCGTTGGCGTGGCTGGTCGCACAGGGCCGACCCTCCCGCAATTGAAACGTTCGCTCGCCGTTCGTCAGGCGCTCGGCTTCTAAGAACAAGGCCCTTTCGCGCCAGTCGCTGTAGAGGGCACGGGCCAGGGAAAACAGGTGAGTCACGATGGCGACCTTGACGTTGCGTTCGCGCAAAGCCCGCACCACCTGCAGGCCAATCTCCGAACCTTCGGTCTCGTTGGTGGAAGCGAAGGGCTCGTTGAAGAGCACTAGGCAGTTACTCGAAAGCCCGTCGGCAAGTTCGCTCATCCGGGCCAGTTCCTCATCGAGCTTGCCTTGTTCCATGCTCGGGTCTTCCGAGGCTTTGAAGTGCGTGAAGACACCACGGCCAACGTTCGCTTCGTAAGAGGTGGCGGCGACAAACATGCCGCACTGCATCATCAACTGGGCCAAGCCCAAGCCCCTCAAGAACGTCGACTTGCCGCCCTGGTTGGCGCCGGTAACGACTATCAAGTTGCTGCCGTCGGCGCGTAGGTCGTTGCCCACCACGCGCGCATCTTGCAGCAAGCTCAGCCCGGGGTCGTACAGGCCGCGAGCGCTGAGCTTCAGCGGCTCGCTATCCGCCGCGGTAGGAAAACACATGGGCTCACCCTTGGCCGAGAGCCGAGCGCTCAGGTTTAGGGCGCCAATATAGAAGGCCAGTTCAGCACGCAACGCCTCGAAGAAACCGATTACGTGCTCGGCTGCCCGCCTGACCGTGACGGCCAGGGGACGTATAGCCTTCGCCTGCAGATCCTCCAGTGACTTCATGCCCGCTTCGTTGCGGGGATCGATCTCGAAACCTGTCTCTGTACCTCTCCCCGGTTGGACCCGCCCGAGGAGGCTCCGTTTGTGCTTTCCAGGCGGCAGGCGCAGCACGAGCTCGGCCGGCTCGTTGCCATCGCCGAGCTTGGCACTGAACAACGTGCCGTGCTGGAGCCGGAGCCGGGATAATTGGCCTTCCAGTTCAGAGAAGTACTCGTCGGAGAGCTGCTGGCGAAGCATCCGGAAAAGGGCGGAGAAGGCTTCCGAGTGAAAGTCGCCGGCATTGTCGCCGCCGGCAAGTGCCCGCAGTCGCTTCAGCGCCGGCAGGCAATGCTCGAAGACGTCAAGTGAGCTGTGCAGCATAGAGAGCGGCCGGTCGCCGCGCCAAACACGTCTTCCGCCCCGGAGCGCTGCCGTGGCCGTACCGTAGATCTCCATCACCAGTCGGGGCTGTTGCGAGCAGTCGCGGAGCACGGCCTGGCGGTACCTGATCGCCGCCGGCGAAGATAGACCTGAGAGCAGGGCCAGGCGGCAAACCTCAAGCACGTACCTGTCACCCTTCGCCATCGCCTCCAACACGACCGGGAGATTGAGGTCCTGCTCCAGCGCGGCCACCACCTTCGAAGCCTGTCTGGGAGCCGGCTGAGCGGGCACTACGAAGTCCCGGTCGTAGAACATGAGCCGCGACCTCACGGGGCCACCCGGTCCTTCAGTCGATCGTACGACAACCCATATTTCTCTGCCAGAGCCGAGGCGTAACCCCGTGCGTCGGCCGGTTGTCGGACGACCTTGTAGGTGCGGGCCGAAGGATCGTCCGGGTCGACTGTGGCCACCATGCTGACCACGCCCGGGCCAAGGGAAGCGAGCTCGTCCACGAAAGTCACACAGACGCAGAGCGCTCCCAGTTGAAGCACTTTTTCCACGATGCGCGTGCCGAGGAGGACAGCATCGTCGCTGGTGGTGGACGTGAAGATCTCGTTGAAGATAAGGACGCTCCCAGCCGTGGCGGACCGAAGGGAGCTATGAGCCCGCGCGAGGTCATCTTCCAGCGCGCCTCGACGATCCGATGGAAGCTCTTGTTGTGCAAAGTGAGTAAATATCAGGTCGGACAGCGGGACTTTCGCCGTCGTACCGGGGACCGGGCTGCCCAGCGCGGCCAAGTGGTGCAGCTGGCCCACCATACGGGCAAAAGTCGTCTTGCCCCCGTGGTTGGGCCCGGTCACGACAAAGACGCTTTCTCCTGGCTCGCAATGGAAGTTGTTGGTCACCACAGGGCGACCGCGCTCGACTAGATGACCGGCGAGCGCCAGGTCGTAAGCGTCCGAGACGCACAATCGTTCGCCACGGTCGACGACCTCGGGGTAGCAGGAGCGAAGGCCAGCCGACCTGAGCCCTCTGAAGTGCTCGAGAATGGCCAGGTAGAAATGAGCCTCTCGGTCCAGGCCTACAAGGGCAGCGTCCAGAAAGTCAGGGTGTTCCAGGGAGAACAATGCAAGACGAGAGAAGGCCGTCGGGAAATGCTTCGCAACGAGCTCGAGGACGCGCGCCTCGACGTAATCGGTGCCGTCATCATCGTGATCGGTGCCCTCATCACTGCCCTGGCCCGTCGCCGTCTCGTCACGGTCCCCGGCAGCCGATGGCGCAAAACGAGCCAACGTCTCGTCTGCTTCGGAGACGTATGCTTGCTCGCCACGAAAAGGACCGACCTGGACCTTGCCGCCCTCGATCGACACGCAGTACGTCACGTCGGCCAGTGCGGCGGAGGCCTCACGGGCGGCTGTGGCCAAATCCGTGAACGAGTCCGATCCGGCATAAGTGAAGAGATAAGCCCACACTCTACGTAGGCCCCGCGACCTCGGCCCATAAGCCCGCACGGCGTCGTTCAGGGCGAGGACCGCACTGCAATAAGCCACGGCGGCATCGAGGTGCCGCCGCTGGTGTTCGAAGGTGTGCTGAGCCCGGCGCGAACGGGCGAGGCGGCCTCGAACCGTGCCCATCGCGTTAGTGAACTCCATAAGGCGGGTGAACATCGGGGTGCCGTCCAGATCCTGGAACACCTCCTGGCGGAACCGGACGTCGTCAGCACTATCCAGGGGGGTCCAGAGCAGGCCCTCGAGGCCGAGCCCGGAACGGCCTTCCATGATCGCCGCCGCCACCAGGTCCAAATTGAGGTCGTCGAAGTAGCCGGGCGGCACCGGGGACGGCGCGCTGGCCGTCTCTGGGTGCTCGAAAAGAATGCTGGCGGGGGTGGCGGGGGCCACGCTGGAGCTCACGCTCGGTAGCCTTCGCGAACGACAGCGGACCGGGCCTCCTCCCAGGAGGCGAGGAGCTCAGGCATCATCGGGTGAAGTTCGGCCAGTGACCTGGGAGCGATGTTGTAGACGTCGTCCGGGTAGAGCTTGATCGCCAACCGGTCTCTCCTTGCCTGCGGGACGCGCTCCTGCCTTAGTACGCCGGCCGGGTAAGCGACAGCCTCTTGGAGCACGCCGAGGACACGCGGCGGCACCGGCCGCAAGTCTTCGACGACGGCCAAGAGCTCCATCACCTTGCTCTCGACTTCCTCGGCCGCCTTCCAACCCTCGAGCTCGGCGTTCCGGTAAAGGACGCGCGACCGTTCGGCTCCCATAGTCCAGTACCCGCCGGCTCGGGCGGTCCCGTTGGCCACGCCCCGTTGGACGCATCGCAGCACCCAGTCGGGCACGGCTATGCCCACCCTCATGGCTACCAGCCCCGTCAGCTGGCCCAATTCGCGCTCATTATCTGTCGTCATCCCCGATACCCGGGGGTAGGCAAGCTCACGCCTCACGGAGGTCTCCTGCTACCGAGTTGGCCAGGGACCGTCAGCCACTCGGCGCTTCGACCAACCGAGGTTGGTCCCGGTGGGGCCCATCACCGGATGTTTACCCGGAGACATGTTATCTCGGTGGTGGCTCAATGGCTACAGGGAAGGTGGCGCTAGAGTGAGGTCAGGCGATGAAGCTCGCCTTTGTACGCGCCGCCCGGCGCCGATGGCTTCTGCTGCTGTTTGAGCCCTCAAAGGAAGGAGCAAGCAAATAGAGCCGGGCAGCAGGACACTCGAAATTGCCGGTCCGAGCCTCCCCGAGGAAGGGGTGAGCTTGTTGTTCCCGACCGGCGCCTCGTCGGGGGGTCGGCGAAAGCGTCGAAGGCCAGCCCGAGTACTGCCCCGACCTAAACCTCGACCAGTTCGTCGCGACCGTGACGGCCGGCAGGGAGGAATACAACCTGGGCCGGTTCTTTTGTACCCCCCTTGCGGACGGGGCCACGGTCTTGTATCGGCAAGAGGTCTTTTTGGACCTGGAGGACCAGTCGCTCGCCATTAGATATGGGCAATAGCGAAGAGGTGACAGCCGGCGCGGCAAAGCCCGAAGAAGGGGCGGCCAAAAAGAAGGCCGCCCTCAAGTTCGTGCTGATGGTTGGTGTCATGAGCCTGTTCGCGGACCTCACCTACGAGGGCTCCCGCAGCATCGTGGGGCCATACCTTGGGCTTCTGGGCGCCAGCGCTTTTGTTATCAGCGTCGTGACCGGCTTCGGTGAGTTCTTGGGCTATGCCCTTCGGCTCTTATCCGGGCGGAGCGCTGATAACACCGGCCTTTACTGGCCGATCGCCATCGGTGGCTATGTGCTCCAGATGACAGTGGTCCCGTTGCTGGCCCTGGCCGGTAGCTGGCAGACCGCCGCCGTGCTGGTCATCCTCGAGCGGGTCGGGAAAGCGACCAGGAACCCACCTCGTGACGCCATGCTCTCCCATGCAGCTAAACAAATGGGCTACGGCTGGGGCTTCGGGGTACATGAGGCTCTCGACCAACTGGGTGCCCTCATCGGCCCGTTGGCCCTGGCGCTGATACTCGCCCTCAAGCACAATGACTACAAGCTTGCCTTCGCCTCCTTGGCCATACCCGCCGTCATAATGCTGGCGCTGCTGGGGGTGGCCAGGCTCATTTACCCTCGGCCCCAGGACCTGGAGCCGGCCACCTCCCAGATAACGGCCGAAGGGCTACCTCGTGTTTTTTGGATCTACCTCGGAGGGGCCGCACTGGCTGGTGCCGGGTTCGCCGACTACCCCTTGATCGCTTACCACCTGCAGGCGTCCTCCACAGTGAAAAGCGCTCTCGTGCCGGTATTTTACGCCGTCGCAATGGCCGTCAGCGGGCTCGGTTCGCTGGCGTTTGGCCGCATTTTCGACCGGTCAGGTATCGTCGTACTGGTGCCGCTCACCGTTGTAAGTGCTGCTTATGCGCCTCTTGCCTTTCTAGGGGGGTTCTGGGTCGCCCTGGTGGGCGTCGCCATCTGGGGCCTCGGGATGGGGGTGCAGGAATCGATCATGACGGCTGCCGTCGCACCGATGGTCTCACGTGACCGCCGGTCGTCCGCCTATGGCCTGTTCACGGGAGTGTACGGCATTGCCTGGTTCCTGGGTAGCGTGGCTATCGGCACGCTCTACGAAGTCTCGTTCGCGGCACTCGTAGCATTCTCTATAGTGGCCGAGCTGGCAGCGGTGCCCTTCATCCTTGTAGTCCGGGCCCGCACCCAGCCGCCGTCCCCAGGTCCGCACCCCGCACCGGCCTGAGACCACAAACCCTGGACCGATAAGGCACCGCTGAAGTAAGATAGCTGTAGGCGATGAAGCTCGCCTTGGTTTGCGTCGAACGGCGCTGATGGCTTCTAGTGCAGAACTAAGTGGATCTGTCAGGAGGAGCCAGGATGGGCGCCAGGATGAGAGTATCCCCACTAAGCGTCAGGAAAAGCCGCCTTGGTTTACGCTTTTTCCCGAGTGGGCCCTCTCGTGGCCACGCCCCAGCTGGTAAGTCGCGGCCCGGAGGTGAGACTATGCCAAAGTTCATCAGTCGTCGGAAGCTGGCTGAAGACGCCGACTCCGTGCTCTCGGATCTGGGGACGAGCGCGGAAGAGGTGGCGTCTTCACTCGTTAAGTACGGTGTGGGCGGTGGGGCTGAAACCAGCAGCGACCTTCTCACCCTTTACCTAAATGCAGTTATGGGGGGCGATAGGAGGGTCCGTTTGGTAGAGGTAACCGATGACGAGGCACAAATCTGGACAGCTAACTCGCAAGCTGTGGCCCTGGCCCTGCCGAAGCCCGTTGTTGAGTTCATGTTCATCTTTGACGCTGAACAATCCTGCTTCAAGAGCGGCACCGCCTCGGAGACCCGGGAAGGAAAAGCACCTCCCGTGTCTGGTGAACCCGACGAGAGTTCAGAACATACGGTGCGAAATGATGATTCTACTGATCAGTAAAGCCCCGCTTGTGCCTGGCGCTCAAGGCACCGATTTAGTGTCGTGCCAGTCCCAGCTCCCGGCGCCCAGCTCGATAGCCCGGCGCAACAATGACGCTACTTGTCGCTCGGGGCGCCAACAGCTCCCACCCGGTCTAGGACAATGCGGCGAGCAATTGAGATCGTAACGCTGTCACCGGCCAATTGGGCCAGCTCGTTAGCAGCGTCCTCGACCCCGGCAAGTGGACCGCCGGCCATCTCGTACGCACGCTCCAGCAATACCGCAGCGCTTTTATCGTCGTACTGATTGTAGGAGGCGCTCACTTGATCGTCCACATCCTTACCCGGTGCCGTCAGAAGGGCTTGGGCCGTTATAAGCCCCTTTTGGTCCTGAGCAAACCATGCTGACCGGCAGCGCACCCGATGACGATCTCTCGTTGGGCAGGCCTCGTCAGGAAAACCGACCATGACCGCACTCGATGGTGAGAGTGCGGGCGGGGGCGTGTCTCCTGAGGAGGTGCTCACACTGTGGCGAGCACTACTGCGTTTTAGGTCGGGGGGCCGGCCCGCGTGCGCGCCGCGAGGCAAGCCACGCAAGAGTGAATGCCCGCTGTACGTCGGCTGCCCTCGTTGGCGAGATGGCAACGACAAAGAGCTCATCCTCTACGAGGACTTCGACGCCACCGAGCGACGGCGTGCCTCTTGGCCGTGCAGCAGGCTTCTGGACGTGCTCGACGCCCGGGTGAACTGGGTCGGTCAGCGGGAGGCGCCATGAGGACCGTCCTTGTCGTCGGCGCGTGTTTTGTATGTGCAGGCGTCGTCGTGATGTCTGTCGCTAACGGCGCCCTACGGGTTGTGGGTGTGCTGCTGGTGATCTGGGGCCTGGGCACGGTCCCGGCCGCGCTGCGCTTGCGTCGCGAAGATCCAAGGTGACAGGCAGGGCACGGCCGAGTGGGTCTTGAGGCTTTTGCA
>JASHVH010000345.1 GCA_030039575.1 Acidimicrobiales bacterium
CAGGTCGCGGACTTCCACTCCACAAGTATGACTGATGCAAGCATCCAGGATTATCGTTTGATCTTCTATGATTCACGAGGCACGATCCGTACCATGACCGGTCGCCCGCTCCCCCGTTGCCCGGCCCGGTACCGACGGCGTGCCCTGCCCACCCCGTCTCGCGCTAGTCGGCGACCGGTCGCTCGACGTACAGGCCCACGCCCGCATCCCGGCGATCATCGATTTCGTGAACGCCGGTTCGGGTGACCCGACCGAGGTTTACTGGCTGCACAGCACCGCGGTTACCCGGCCCGATGATGTCACCGGCTTCGACGGTGTGTGGGTAGTCCCGGGTAGTCCTTACGAAAACATGGCCGGAGTTATCGACGCCGTGCAAGGGGCAAGGTCGGCTGGCATCCCTTTCCTCGGTACATGCGGCGGTTTCCAGCACTTACTCCTCGAGTTCGCCCGTGACGTCTGCGGGCTCGGCGCTGTCACGCATGCCGAAATAGACGCGAGCGCCCGCACCTCGCCCAGGGCGCAGGTGTAACGAGCGCGGCCCGGGCCCTCGGCCGCTATTTGGCCCACGACCCGGCCCATCACCTCTACGACGTTGACGCCGGCGGCAGGGCCCGGAGGTGGTGCGGCTGAACGGGGCACCCAGGGTGGGCCAGCGCAGCGGGCGCTATTGGCGTTCTCAGGCTGCGGCCGCATGAGCCCAAAAGTGGTCAGCGGCGTCGAGGACACTTGCGAAAACGCTTACTGACCTATCGATGGCGGTCAAGTGAAGCGCCCGGCGTACCGAAGGACGGGGCCGGCTGACGACGGCGTCACCGCCGCTTTCCCTGATCCGCCTGGCCGCCCCAATCAATGAACCGAGCCCGGCCGAGTCGACGAAAGGGACCTCTTGTAGGTCGAAAACGACGTTACTGCCCGGTCGCAGGGCGGCGACGGATGACCGGAACTCGGCCACGGTCTCGCTTTCGAGGTTGCCCTTGATATAGCAAACCACCGCCGACTTGATTTTCCTTATTGCAGTTTCCATTATCGGCTCCTTTCGCACTGCTAAAAGGCTTGCTCTCATTATGGTGCGCCAACATTAATTTCGACGCGAGCAGGCCTAAAAGGTGAAACTAAGTACGGGGGGGCACGACCATGATTCTTCCAGGAAGCGGGCGAGGACCTGAGGCCAAGCTGGCAGTGCCGGCAAAGCGCCGCCGGGTATTGCTTCGGCCAATGTGAAAACGGCTAAAGGTTATTTGGCGACGCCGTCCGGCGGCGAAGTGGCTTGCCGCAAGCGCAACGCCAGCACGGGACAATGCTTGACTGCGCGTCTGGCGTCGGCCAGGCGGTGTCCCGGGATGGCGGCGGGGTTGATGATCGGGAACCCCCAGTCGTCGAGGGTTATGTGCTCCGGGAGCAGTTCGGCACAGATGCCGTGGCCATCGCAGACGATGGGGTCTACGGTCAGGTGGCTGCTCACACCCATGGCTCCGGTGCCGGTGTGGGCAGGAGGTGGCGCCTGGCGCGGGAGCAACCACCCTCAAGGTGCTCCTGGACCTCGTCCGCGAACACCTCCAGAGCTGTGCGCAGGAAGGCGACGGCCCCGTCCGGTAACCGGCAGGCGCCTCGCCCGTCGATCATGTTCGCCCAGCGCATTAGCCTGCCGGGGGACTGCGAGTCGGGCCCGTCGGCACCGAGGGCGGAGGTGGTGTGGGCCAGGTCGCGCAGCCCCCAGGTGCAGGCCCCGCACTGGCCGGCACTGTTGGCCGCGAACCAGGTGGCGACCCGGGCCATCTCGGCCACCGCGCACGTCGCGTCGTCCAGCACGGCGATGACCCCGCAGCCCAGCGAGAGCCCCTCCCGGCGGAGCGAGGCAGAGTCGAGGCGCAACTCGCTCAGCTTTCCGGCGCCGGCCCATCGCCCGTAATAACCGCCAAGAAGCACGGCCCTCGGCTTACAAGAGCCGGCATGGGCCAGCAACTCTTCGAGGTGCCAGCCGTGCGCCACCTCGAACACCCCGGGCCGGCTGACGCTCCCGGCGACGGTCACCAGTGTCGTGCCCGGGTCCTCAGCGGTACCCACTTCCCGGTACCAGCGCGGTCCATAGCGGGCGATGAGCGCCAGATGGGCGAGGGTCTCGACATTGTCCACCAGTGTCGGCCGTCCGTCGACCCCCCGTACGAACGGCCGGTCCAGGGCCGGTTTCCCTCGGCCCCCGTTGATGAGGTCGACAAGGGCGTTCTCCTGGCCGGACAGGTAACGGCGAGGCGTAGTGAACAACTCGGCCCCGCTCTCACCTCGTTCCGACAACGCCCTACGCACTGCCCCCTCCACTACAGGGTTGCCGCGCTCGATGCACAGGATGCGCCGGTCGGCGCCCACCAGGTCGGCGGCCAGCGCGAGGCCGTCAAGGACGAGATGGGGTGCCTTCGTGAGCAGCACTTTGTCTTTGGCCGACAAAGGTTCACCTTCGCTGCCATTGGCCACAACGACCGTCTCTCCACCGGCAGTGGCAACGCTGGTGACCTTCCGGGCGGTGCAAAAGGCGGCACCTCCCCTGCCTTTGAGACCGGCCTGCTCGAGGCTCATTAGAAGGCCGCTGGACGTCGGCGGGAGCGGCCCGTGCCGAGCCACGTGGGCACGGAGGTCAGGCCCGTCGGCCAACAGCCGGGGCAGGGTGGCGCCGGGAGTGGTCGTGATGACCGGCGCGCGCGTCGCAGTGGCCGTCACAAGAGGCTCCTGGAAGTGGCGGCCATAACGGCCTCTGGCCCGCTCCGGCCGGCTGGCGTGTTCCGCTCGCCAGGTAGCGGCAACTCGGTAACAAGAGCCGGTGCCGGACGGCGGGCCGCCCCGAGCCGCGGATGGCCAGGAAGCCGGCGGCTGGCTCTCGCGTTCTGGGCCAGGCGGACCGCGATGGCAAGGGCGAAGACGAAGCCCGCAGAAATATAGATCGCAGTAGACCACCACTGGCCTGTGTCAACCCCCGTGCCGCTGCCGGCCCCTATGGCGTGCACCAGTGCGGCCGGCCAGGCCATGTACGCCACCCAATGGACCACCCGCCATGCCCGCCGGCCGACACGGTCCCGCAGGAGGCTGGTCACGACCAACGCCGCCATGATGTCGAGTGACAGTGCCCCGAGCCCGACCCACAGCGGGTCGTACCCGGACATCCCTGGGACGATGACGGCCAGCGCGGGGATACTCACGTACTTGTCGCTGACCGCGGTGACGACGTGAATAGCGAGGAAGACCGTCGCCAGCAAGGAAGCGTTGCGGTGCACAAGAGCCGCCACCGCCCGCGTCCAGCGGCCCCGCTCCCACCGGGCCACGTTGGCGACCCCGAGGGCAAGAGTAAGGGTGAGAAGACCGAAGGCCACGAAACCGCTGGACCGCATCAAAAACCAGGCCGCTTTGGCCCCCAGGAGCGTGCTCATGCTGCCGCCGCCCGAGCCCCACCGGGGCGCCACTTTGCCTCCTGGCCACCGGCCCACGGCGCGCCGGCCGGCGCCAAGCCATCCCCGCGGGGCCAAGCGCCGACGCGCACGACTTCGCCGCCCGCCCTCACCAGGCGGGCGTGGACGTCACGCGTGGACAGCCACGCCGGTGCCTCCTCGCCGAGGATCACGGCCGCGGTGGAGGCAACGTTGGCTTCTACGCAGCTGGCGGCGGCGACGCTCACAGTACGCCACACCTCCGTGGCCGGTCTGGCCGTCCGGGGGTCAACCACGTGGTGGCGCGCCTGGCCCTCCTGAGCCCAGCGCCGGGCGGTGGTGCCCGACGTGGCCAGGCCGCCGGTACGGATGGCGACGGTCTGCCCAGAGCCCACCGTCGCCGGGTCAGTGCCTGCCTGGTCGGTGACCCGCACGGCCCACCCGTCGTCTGGAGCGGGACCGGCTACTGCCACATCTCCGCCCAGGCTGACCAGCACGCCACCGCCGGCCACCGCGTTCGCCCGCTGGGCGGCGCGGTCGGCGCAGAGCGCTTTGGCCGTGGCGCCCAGGTCCAATCGCACTCCGACCGGGACCTGGGCCCGGCGGCCTCGTACGCTGAGCCGCTGCCAAGCCGGGACGTGGGTGGCCAGCACGACGAGAGGCTGGTCCCGGCGGAGCAGTTCGAAGCTGCGGTCGTAACCCAGGTCGACCAGGCACTGGCCGATGGTGGGGTCGACCAGCCCGCCCGTTTGGTGGGCGGCTCCGACCGCGGTGGCTAAAGCGTCTGCCAGCCAGGGTGAGACCGTGACCTCTGCCCGCTTCCGGACGGGGCCGTTCAGGGCGGAGAGCTCGCTGTCGTCCCGGAACCGGCTGCACGCCAGGTCGCAGGCGGCCACCTCAGCCGTTACCTCTTCCATCATCGCCGGCAGGTCCTCCCGGTTGGTGGCCCCGACGACGGCGAGACATCCGAGGGCCTGAAAACGCTCGAAGACAGGACCGGCGTTCACGAGGCCCCCGAGCTGACCGAGGCGGCCGACGTGGTCGTCGTCGGCGCGGTGGTCGTGCTGGTGGTCGCCGCCCCACTCCCACCCGAGCTTGGTCCTGCAGTCGACCCGGCGTTGGTGGCCGAGGTGGAGCGCTGGGCCTTGGATGCCTTGGAAACGTGCCCGGCGGTGCCCGAAGAGGTGGCGGCGGAAGTCGCGGTGCTTGACCCGGCAGCCAGCACGGTGTGACCGGCCAGCTCGGCCAGCCCGGCGGTGGCCAGCAATGACCCGCCCGCCAGCCAAAACGTGGCGGCCCGTGCTCTACGCATCCCGCGCCGACGGCTGGCGCCGGTCGAGCGCTCAACCGACGCCGGCATAGCGGGGCCGCAAGGAGAAAACGATCATGCTTCGAGAATGGGGCCCCCCGCTCTGAGCTTCCTCAACCGTTCCTTGGAACATGCTCCGTGTCCGGTTATGACCGCTCATAGCACACCGGTCGGGGCGGTCAGGGGGTATCGCAAAGGCGGCTCCCGATGACCCTCCACGGGCTCCGGGTGGCCTTGGTGTGCCTGGCCGCCTGCGAGCCGTCGCGGCGCTGAACTGAGCCGCGCCTGGAGCGTCACGTTCCCATGAAATTCGTACGCAATTCGGGGGTAACTTTGCTTCTGGCCAGACGCCGGTCGGCACGGCCAATTATCCACCAACTACAGCGGAACTAGCGCACTCGATAGCCGGCCTGGGCTCAAATTAGGCCCAAGGAAGAAGGGCCTTTTACTCCCCGTGGGTTGATCCCCATCGGATTATGGGCGCTGGTAGACTCGATTAGTTCAACCGTAACGATAGGGCTTGGAGCAATTCCAAAGCCGGCTAAGGTTCTTCAAAGATGTCCCGTATTTCGCCGCGGCGGTCGCCGGCTCCCCGTTCGTGCACCGCGAACTCTGCGCTCCGGCGTCGTCCCGAGAGCAGTGCGGCCACTTCGCGCCGCCGGCCGTGACGACCCAGAACGGCGGCCAGGCCGCTGCGCCTTCAACCGGACCGTCGTACGAGAGAGTGCG
>JASHVH010000346.1 GCA_030039575.1 Acidimicrobiales bacterium
CTGGTGTTTCCGTCTTGGTCCTGAGCGTGATCGCCATCGGGATAGCCGTGACTAGCGCCTCTGACACGGTTGGTAACGCGGGGCTGGCTCTAGTTCTGTTAGGAACTCTGACGGTTCTCGCTGGTCTTGTCCTCGCCGCCCGCTCGATAATGATTTCCCAGGATGCAATCGACTACGAGGTGAAGCGGGCGCTTTCGCTCGGGCACTAACTCACCGACCTGCGCCGGCGGCGGCCAGCGAGGATAATGAACCCACTGCCCAACAGAATTAGCCCGGCGCCGGCCACGGCTATCGTTATGACCTCTGCGCCGGTGAACGCCAATGATCCCTGAGATCCCGAGGTCCCAGTTGTCGATTGCGCCGTAGGCGTCGTTACCGTCGCCCTAGAAGATGTCGTTGTGGGCGACGCTACTGGTGCCGGCGGAGCGGTTTTTCGCCCCTGGGGCACGATCGTGGTACTAGT
This sequence comes from Acidimicrobiales bacterium, assembly GCA_030039575.1. Lineage (GTDB taxonomy): Bacteria > Actinomycetota > Acidimicrobiia > Acidimicrobiales > Palsa-688 > Fen-671. The sequence continues at coordinate 464 of JASHVH010000346.1, forward strand.
TGTCCCCGCCGGTAGCGGCGGGGAGCTTGCCGGCGCCGGCGTGGTGGGGGCCGAGGTGGCCGGCGAGGCGCCTTTCGTTTTCACCTGTGTGGTGGTCGGGCTCGTCGGGGGGAGGCTGGTCGTTGTTGTCGGCGAGGCGCCTTTCGTTTTCACCTGTGTGGTGGTCGGGCTCGTCGGGGGAACGCCGGTCGTTGTGGGGGCGCCCGTCGGCGCCGGCGTCGTGGGGGCAGTTGTTGCCGGCGGGGCGGTCGTTTTTCGGATGGCCGGCTGGCGGAACAGCGTGCTCGTAACGCTCGAGGGCTGGGATGTGACCAGTCGGCAGTCCGAGGCGGCGACTTCTGCCGCCTCGCCGGCGAGCGGTGCGCAAGTTTCGCCGGCCGTGGCCGTGGCCGTGTTCTCCAGCCTTCCCTGCCGGTCCTGGGCCAGTGTTACGGTGTCGGCCGCAGAGCAAATCGTCGTCTCCCCCACTGGAAGGGTGGTAACGGGGCAGGCGACAGGGCTCAGGCCAGGGAGCGGGTCGTTCACGGTGAGCTGCGCCAAGGGCACGTTCCCGGTATTGGTAACCGCGAACTGATAAGTGATCGTGCTCCCCGTCTCAGGGTCGCCGTCGGGGCCGGGGCGGCTCACCGACCTGATGGACTTCACCAGCTTCAGGCCGGGTTCGGCAGGGACCACTACCCGGACGCTGGACGCCGGCGAGGTAATGGTGGCGCCGGCCGGGTCCACACCGGTGGCGGTGGCCGTGTTGTCGACGTAGCCAGTATAAATATCGGCCTGCGTGACGGCCTCCGCGGCCGCGCAGGTGGTCCGCGCACCAGGTACCAGGGTAAGCGCCTGGCAGCCGATGGTGGAGAGCCCCGTTAGCCTGTCGTCGACCGACAGCTTGGTGAGCGTCACGGTACCTGTGTTGCGCAGGACGAACGTGTAGTCAATGGTGCTTTTCCCCGCTATGGGGGCTCCGGCTGGCACCACTTTCCCTGTCTTTGTCAGTGACAGTTGTGGCTTTTGGACGGCTGGCGGGCTGGGAGGCGGCGACGCGACGGTTGTGCTCGGGGGCGCTCCCGGTGGCACCGCGGTGGCAATCTGGGTCAATGGCAGTAGTGCGCTCGAAGGCGACGATGTGACCGCCGCGCCGGTGGGCCCCGCGCTGAGGGCCGTGGCGGTATTGATGAGGGGGCTGGCCCCGACGTCGGCTTCCGTGACCGTGTAAGTCGCAGAGCAGGTGGTCGACGCGTTGGGCGTGAGGGTAGTGGTCGGGCAGGTGACGGGCGAGAGGCCGGGCAGTGGGTCGTGAATGGAAATACCCGTCACGGTGGTATTGCCGGTATCGGTGACGCGGAAGCTATAAGTCACAGATGTGCCGGCCACGACGGGATAGGCGGCCGCTTTTGCACTTTTCACAAGGGTGAGCTGGTCGACCCGGGGGACATCGGCCGTTGCGGTCGCTTGAGGCGATGAGATCGTGGTGCCGTCAGGCGTCGTCCCGCTGGCTACGGCCACGTTGGTGACGCCGCCACTGTCAACGTCAGCTTGCGTCAAGGTGTAGGTACCCGAGCAGTCGGCGGTTTGGCCGGGAGCCAGTGTGGTCCTGTCGCACGTGACGCCGGCCGGGCCGACGCGGTTGTCGCTCACGTTGACCTCGGTGATAAGGACGTTGCCGGTGTTCTTGACCGTGTAGGCGTACTGGACGGTGTCGCCGGCGTCGAGACGGTGGTCGCCGTTGGAGTCCTCGATGGTGACGACAGACTTGCTGATGGTCAGGTTGGGCGCCTGCGCCAGCAATGTCGTAGCGGTGGCGGTGAGCGACGTTATACCGCTGCCACCGGGCGTCTCGGCCGTGGCGGCGGCGTTGTTGGTAATGCTGCCCTGGTCGATCTCCGCCTGTGTCACTGTGCCGACGGCAGTGCACACCGCGGTCTGAGCGGGGGCCAATGCCGGCTGCGGGCAGGTGATGGCCGAGAGCCCCGCCTGCGGGTCGGTGATGCCGAGGAGGCTGAGGGTCACTTCGCCCGTGTCCCGCACCGTCAAGGAATAACTGACGTGGCTCTGGCCGGCGACCACGGGCCCCGCGCTCAGCTCAGCCGTTTTCGTCAACGACAACCCAGGTGTGTCGTCCAACGGGACGGTGGCGCTTGAAGAGGGCGACTCGACACCCGAACCGCCGGGCCCGGTGCCAATTGCCGTAGCGGTGTTGACGAGGGAGCCCGAGTTGACGTCGGCTTGGCTGACCGTGTAGGTAGCGGTGCAGGTGGTCGATGCACCGGGCGCCAGGGTTGTCGTTGGGCAGTTGACAGGTGAGAGGGCCGGCAACCCGTCGCTAATGCTCACGCCCGAGATGGTGGTGTTGCCCGTGTTCGAAACCGCGTAGTCAAACGTGACGTTGGTGCCGGCCACGGCCGCCGTCTGGGTCAGCACGGCCGTCTTCACCAATGAAAGCTGCTGGAGTTGAGGGACGA
>JASHVH010000347.1 GCA_030039575.1 Acidimicrobiales bacterium
TACGCCTCCCTGGTCGCCCCCTGAAACAAGAAAGGAAGTTGCGTCGCCTCGCGCCACCCTGGGCTCCGCCCCGACCGCCAGCCAGGGCTTGTCGCCGGACCGGGCCAGTTCGGTGAAAACCGGGCCAGGGTGAGCGCCGGCGGCGCCGGCCCGCCGAAAGGAGCACTGTCATGCGCACGCTGATCTCCGGGGGAACAGTAGTCACCCCGACCGGGACCGACGCGGCCGATGTCATGGTGGACGGCGAGCGAATTGTGGCACTGGCCGCCCCGGGCTCGGAGGTGGCGTCCACGTTCGCCGAGGGGGCGGAGCGCATCGACGCCACCGGCCGGCTTGTCATACCCGGGGCGGTGGACGTCCACACCCACATGGAGATGCCTTTTGGCGGCACTCAGTCCGCTGACACCTTCGAGACCGGCACTCGCGCCGCCGCCTGGGGCGGCACTACGACGATCGTCGACTTCGCCATCCAGCGAAAGGGCGACCCGCTGCGGTCGGGGCTCGACGCCTGGCACGCCAAAGCCGACGGCAACTGTGCCATCGACTACGGCTTCCACATGATCGTCTCGGACGTGAACGACCAGTCGTGTAAGGAAATGGACGTGCTTGTCGGTGAGGGCGTCACGAGCTTCAAGCTTTTCATGGCCTACCCGGGCGTGTTCTATTCGACGGACGGCGACATCCTGAGGGCCATGCAGCAGGCGAGGGCGAGCGGGGCCACGGTGATGATGCACGCCGAGAACGGCATCGCCATCGACGTCCTCGTCTCCCAGGCGCTCTCCCGGGGCGAGACGGCTCCTCGCTTCCACGGCATCACCCGCCCGGACCTCCTGGAAGCGGAGGCGACCAGACGGGCTATTGCCCTGGCCAAGGTGGCCGGTGCTCCCGTCTATATCGTTCACCTTTCCACTACCGGCGCCCTGGAGGCGGTGGCCGAGGCTCGCTCAGCCGGCCAGAACGCCTTTGCCGAGACGTGCCCCCAGTACCTGTTCCTGTCGTCGGACGACCTGGCCCGCGAGGGTTTTGAGGGGGCAAAGTACGTGTGCTCGCCGCCGCTGCGGGCGGCCGAACACCACGCCAACCTGTGGCGCGGCCTGCGCACGGACGACCTCTCCGTGGTCTCGACGGACCACTGCCCGTTCTGTTTCAAGGAGCAGAAGGAGCTCGGGCTCGGCGATTTCTCCAAGATCCCGAACGGCATCCCGGGCGTCGAGCACCGGGTGGACCTCACTTACCAGGGCGTCGTCGCCGGCGAGATCAGCCTGTCGCGATGGGTCGAGGTAAACGCCACCACCCCGGCCCGCATGTTCGGGCTGTACCCGAGGAAAGGGGTGCTGGCCCCGGGGTCAGATGCCGACATCGTCCTGTACGACCCGGCGGCCCGCCAGACGATCTCGTCGGCCACCCACCACATGAGCGTCGATTACTCGGCCTACGAGGGCAAGGCCATCACGGGACGGGTCGACACGGTCCTGTCCCGGGGCCGTCTCGTGATCGACGGAGGCCGCTATGTGGGGGAAAAAGGGCACGGCCGGTTTGTCCCCCGGAAGGGCAACGAGTACCTGGTCTGACTGGCAGGCCTGCTGCACGCGGCATCGTCCATCACCCCGAGGCCCACTAAGGAGGCCCAAATGAACTTCGGCGTAGTGCTGCAGACCGACCCGCCGGCGCGACGGGTGATCGAGCTGGCCAAGCTGTCGGAGTCGCTCGGCTTCGACTACGTCTGGACCTTCGACTCGCCGGTGCTCTGGCAGGAGCCGTTCGTGATCTACTCCGGCATCCTGGCCGAAACGAGCTCGGTGATGGTGGGGCCGATGGTGACCAACCCGCTGTCTCGTAGCTGGCCCGTCACCGCCTCGATGTTCGCCACCCTGAACGACATGTACGGCAACCGGACCGTTTGCGGCATAGGGCGGGGGGACTCGGCCGTACGCGTAACGGGCGGTAAGCCGGCGAGCCTGGCCACTCTCGACGCCGCCATCAGCGTCATCAAGGATCTGGCCGAGGGCCGTCCGGTCCAGCTCCACGGTGCTGAGGTCACCATCCCTTGGGTGCACGACGGGCGGCTGGACGTGCTGATGGCGGCGTACGGGCCCCGTGCCCTGGAACTGGCGGGCCAGCGGGCCGACGGCCTTATCCTTCAGCTGGCCGACCCGTTCATCATCGGCTGGGCCGTCGGCAGGGCCCGGGACGCCGCTGACGCGGTGGGGCGCGACCCGGCCGAGCTCGAGGTCTGCGTGGCGGCGCCCGCCTACGTCGGTGACGACCTGCACAGCCAGCGGGAGCAGTTGCGCTGGTTCGGGGGGATGGTGGGCAACCACGTCGCCGACATCGTGGACCGTTATGGCGCCGAGGCGGGCGGCGTGCCGGAGGCGTTGACGTCGTACATCGCCGGCCGGAAAGGGTACGACTACAGCCACCACGGCAAGCCTGGCAACCCCACCACCGACTTCGTCCCCGACGAGGTGGTCGACCGGTTTTGCATCCTCGGCCCGGTGCCCGCCCACCTCGAACGGCTGAAAGAGCTCGAGTCCATCGGCGTGGACCAGTTCGCCATTTACCTTATGCACGACGAGAAGGAAGAGACGTTGCGGGCCTACTCGAGCGAGATCATGCCGGCGTTCGCTCGATAATGTCGCCGGGCGTGGCTAGCCCACCGAGCACCGTCGAGGCCTTCGCCGTAGCCGAAAAGGCGGCGGAGGAACTGGTCCGTCGGGTCGGGGCGGCCCCGAAGGTGGCGGTCGTGCTGGGCTCCGGGTGGCGGCCGGTAGCCGACGCGCTCGGCGACGCCGAGGTGGAGTTGCCTATGACTGCGCTCCCCGGTTTCCGCGCCCCGAGCGTGCCCGGCCACGAAGGCACCGTTCGCTCGCTCTGGGCCGGAGGGGCCCAGGTAGTGGTTTTCCTCGGCCGGTCTCACCTGTACGAGGGCCGTTCGCCTGCCGAAGTAGTGCACGCCGTCCGAACGGCGGTGATCGCAGGCGCCAGCGTGGTGGTGCTGACCAATGCCGCCGGCAGCCTCGACCCCGCCCTCGGCCCTGGAGGGGTCGTGCTCATCCGCGACCACATCAACCTCACCGGAGCCTCGCCGCTGTCAGGCGACGAGCCGCCAGCGGGCTACCCATCGCGTTTCGTGGACCTGACCGACCTCTACTCCGGCCGTCTCCGGGAGGTTTCTCGCTCGGTCGACGGCAGCCTGGCCGAGGGCGTCTACGCCGCCCTGCGGGGCCCGCATTACGAAACCCCGGCGGAGATCGCCATGCTGCGCTCGGCCGGGGCCGGCCTGGTCGGCATGTCGACGGCGCTGGAAGCGATCGCAGCCCGCCACCTCGGGGCGTCGGTGCTCGGCCTGTCCCTGGTCACCAACCTCGCCGCCGGGGTCTCGCCGGAGCCGCTGGACCACGCGGAAGTCCTGGCCGCCGGCGCCGCTGCCGGCCCCCGGCTCGGCGAGTTGCTGGTCCCCCTCCTCCCCCGTCTGGCCGGCCCTCTCACTGGCCCCCGACCGGCATGAGCGGGCCCGCGTCCCTGCCCGCTGACCTGGTGGCCCGGGTCGACGCGTGGATGGCAGAGGACCCCGACCCGGGGACGCGCCGTGAGCTGTCCACGCTGCTGGAAAAGGGCGACGAAGGAGGCCTGCGAGACCGGTTCGACCAACCCCTCAGCTTCGGGACAGCGGGGCTGCGGGGACCGATGGGGGCGGGCCCGGCCCGCATGAACCGGGTGGTGGTCCGCAAGACCACCGCCGGCCTGAGCCAATACCTCCTGGACCGGTACCGGCTTGACCAGTACCGGCTCAGACAGGAGGGCCACCCCGCCCCCAGCGTGGTGGTGGGCCA